>JAZDIG010000260.1:0-2598 GCA_043805105.1 Candidatus Glassiibacteriota bacterium
ATGCTGCATCCGCCGTCGACAAAGATGAACTGGCCGCAGATCATCGCGGCCTGGTCGCTGCAGAGAAAAGCGACGGCATCGGCGACGTCCTTCTCGGTAATCAGCCGCTGCATGGGCGCCCGGCAGGCGGTTTCTTCCAGGATCTCCTTGGCCCCGGGAATCGCCGCCAGGCTGCGGGTAAAGCAGGGACCGGCCATCACCCCGTTGACCACGATTCCCATGGGCGCCAGCTCCACCGCCAGGTAGCGGGTGATGGCTTCCATGGCTGCCTTGGCCGGGCCCACCACGCCGTAGCCCGGCAGGACTTTCTGGCCGCCCTCGCTGGTGATACTGATAATCCGGCCCCAGCGGCCCCGGACCATGGGGACGGCGTGCTGAGCCAGGTGCATCAGGGAGCGGGCCGAGCTGGCCAGGGTCACTTCGAAGTGCTTGCTGGTGGTGCCCATCAGCGTGCCCGGCACACCGAAAGCGGCATTGGCGATCACGATTTCGAGGCTGTCGAATTTTTTCTGGACCTGCTCGAACATCTTGTGCAGGCTCTCCTCGTCCCCCACATCACCCCTCAGCGCCACCGCTTTTGCGCCCGTGCCGAGGTTTTCGATTTCCTGGACCACCTGCAGGGCCTCGCTTTTGCTCCGGCGGTAGTTCACGATCACGTTGGCGCCCTCGGCGGCCAGCCTGAGCGCGATCGCCCGGCCGAACCCGCGCGATGCGCCGGTCACCAGGGCGTTCTTGCCCGCGATTTCAGGATACATGCTGTCGATTTCCTCCGGGGTCAGGCTCGATGACAGAGCAGTTTGAATTTTATTTTAATTTTCGACCCGAGTCCAAAGTTGTCAAGGGGAACGTTCCATTGTCAATGAAAAGGGGGAACCGCAAAAGTTCCCCCTCCCGTGCCTGCAGCCTGGTGAACGCCGGCTTTACTGCCCTTCCTCCTCCGGCGCCACCTCCTCCTGCTGGTCCTCGTCCTCTCCGGGCACGATCCGCGCCACGTCCACCACCCGGTCGCCCTCGTTGAGGTTGATCAGCTTGACACCGCTGGTGTTGCGGCCGATCACCTTGACCGTGCTGAGGGCGATGCGGATAATCAGCCCCAGCTGGGTGATGAGAATCATTTCATCGTCATCCACCACGTCCTTGATCGTCACCAGCTCGCCGGTCTTGGGTGTGCAGCGCAGGGTGATAATCCCCTTGCCGCCGCGGTTGGTGACCCGGTAATCGCTTACCGCCGAACGTTTGCCCAGGCCCTTATCGCTCACCACCAGCAGGGTGGAATCACGGTTAAGGGTCACCATGCCGATCACGTAGTCCTCGGAGGCCAGGCGGATGCCATAGACGCCGTAAGAGGCCCGTCCCATGGGCCGCACCTTGTTCTCGGGGAAACGGATCGCCTGGCCGTGACGGGTCGCCAGGACGATATCGTGGGAGCCGTCGGTGATCTTGGCTTCGATCACCTCGTCGTTCTCCGGAATGTTGATCGCCCGGATTCCCACCCGGCGCGGATTGCCGAACGCGGAAAGGCTGGTTTTCTTGATGATGCCCTTCCGGGTGGCGATGGTGATGAATTTGGCGGGATCGAAATCGCGCACCGGCAGCATGGCGGCGATCTTGTCCTCCTTGTCGATCTCGATCAGGTTCACGATTGCCTTGCCCTGCGCTGTTCTGCCGGCCTGAGGGATTTCATAGACCTTGAGCCAGTAGAGCTGTCCCTTGGCGGTGAAGAACAGGATGTAATCATGGGTCGAGGCGATGAAGAGGTGTTCGAGAAAATCGGTTTCGCGGGTGGTCTGACCGCTCTTGCCCCGGCCGCCGCGCGCCTGGCGGCGGTAAGTGGAAACCGGCAGCCGCTTGATGTAGCCCAGGTGGCTGATCGTGATCACCATCTCCTCTTCCGCGATCAGGTCCTCGATGTTGAACTCGCCGACGTCCTCCAGGATTTCCGTTCTCCGCTCGTCCGCGTACTTGTTCCTGATTTCGGCCAACTCGTCCTTGATCAGCTGCATGCGAAGGTTGCGGCTTTCGAGGATACTTTTGAGCCGGGCGATGGTTTTGAGCAATTCGGCGTATTCTTCGTCCAGTTTTTCGCGTTCGAGTGCGGTCAGGCGGGCCAGGCGCAGGTCGAGGATGGCCTGGGCCTGGATTTCGGTCAATTCGAACCGCTCTATCAGCCGCCCGCGGGCGGTTTCCTGGTCCCGGCTGCCGCGGATGATCTCGATCACCTCGTCCAGGTTGTCGATGGCGATCTTGAGGCCTTCGAGGATGTGGGCCCGCTCCTCGGCCTTGCGCAGCTCGAAGCGCGACCTGCGAGTGACCACCTCGTGACGGTGGTCGATGAAATACCGGATGAGCTGCCTGAGGTCGAGGATGTGCGGGACGCTGTTCACCAGCGCGAGGAATATCACGCCGAAAGTTGTCTGAAGCTGGGTCCGGGAGTAGAACTGGTTGAGGATCACTTCACCGACCGCGTCCCGCTTGAGCTCGACCACGATCCGCATCCCTTCCCGGTCGCTCTCGTCGCGGATGTCGTTTACCCCCTCCACTTTCTTTTCCCGCACCAGGTTGGCCATGTCCTCCAGGAGCTTACTCTTGTTGACCATG
>JAZDIG010000261.1:0-4036 GCA_043805105.1 Candidatus Glassiibacteriota bacterium
CGGGGCCGAAAAAGCGGGTGGTGCGGGAGCCGAAAGTGCCCATGTCCCAGGGACACAGGTCCGTATCCCCCAGCAGCATGTCGACCGATTCCAGCGCGACGTCCAGCTCATCGGCCGCCATCTGGGCCAGGGAGGTTATGATTCCCTGCCCCATCTCGATCTTGCCCGTGTAACAGGCGACCCGGCCATCGGCGCTGATCCTCAGGTAGGCGTTGAAGTCCGTGGGATATTGATCGCCCCGCCTCTGGGCTTCCAACAGCGCCGTATCGCCGATCGTGAAGAAGACGATTATGCCTCCGCCGGTGATCCTCAGGAACTCCCGGCGGTCGATTTTCGGGAAGGAGGCGAGCGGGCGGTACGAATCCTCGACGTATTCGTCTCTGTTCATATTCTATTCCGCCTTCCCGGCCGCGGCCTGGATGGCGCGGACGATACGGTTGTGAGCGCCGCAGCGGCACAAGTTGTTGTCCATGCTGTCGATAATTTCCTGCCTGGAGGGGTGCGGATTTTTCAGCAGCAGGCCCTGGGCGTTCATGAGCATGCCGGGCGTGCAGAACCCGCACTGAAAACCGTCGTGCTCGAGGAACGCCGCCTGCAGCGGATTGAGCTTTCCGTTGATGGCAAGTCCCTCGATAGTGACGACCTCTTTGCCGTCCACCGAACCGGCCTGGGTTACGCAGGATCGCACGGCTTGGTTGTCCACGATCACGGTACAGGCGCCGCAGAGGCCTTCACCGCAGCCGAACTTGGTGCCGGTGAGGCCCAGGTCGGTGCGCAGGACCCAAAGCAGCGGGCGACTTTCTTCCACTTTAAGAGTGGTCGGCTTGCCGTTGAGCTTGAAGCTGATGTTTTTGATCATAGCCGGACCTCGCGGATAATAATTCAGAGTTGGCGGGATTTACTAATAAATATTTCCTCGGTTGGAAATAAGCAATGCTGAAATGAAAGACCGGGCCGGGATATTTTCCTCCCGGGGTTCATTCGTGGTCGGGCGACTGGATTTGGGACGGACGGGCAGCGGCTCCCAGGCGGGCCGGATGCGATAATAGATAATTTTCTCAGAACCGCTGCCATTGGCCCTGGGCCGCGTGGCTGAATCATTTGCCCGCTTTCTGCCGGAAGTCGGCAACTGCCGGCAGCCCCTGCAATTAACAATATTCGCAATATTTTTGCAATGAAGCAGATTCTTTTTTATTATTAATTGAAGAATATTCCGCTAATCAGGCCGCCGAAAAGGCTGTTATTTTTTGCACTGAAGCATTCCACTGTCTGTGGCCGCCAGAATGGGCCACGTTTGCCCCTAAACCTTATTTGCCGGGAGGTGACGTATGGCAAAGATCGACAAGGGCCGGGTAGTGCTGGGTGGGCTGGTTGCCGGAGTGGTGCTCAATGCCGGAGAGTTCCTGCTCAACGAGTTGGTTCTGGGCGCCCAGTGGGAGGAAGCGATCAAGGCGCTGAACCTCGCGCAACCCTGTGGAAGCATGGTTGCCGGTTTCGTGGCGCTGATGTTCCTGGTCGGCATCTACACGGTCTGGCTCTACGCCGCCATCCGGCCGCGCTACGGAGCCGGCCCCCGGACCGCGGTCTGCGCCGGGCTGGCGGTCTGGATCATCTACTACCTGCTGGGTTTTGGCAGCTCGGCGTTGCTCGGCATTTTCCCGGTGAATCTGGTGCTGATCGCGGTGGCCTGGGGCGTAGTGGAGATGGTCCTGGCCGCGCTGGCCGGAGCCTGGCTCTACAGGGAAATAGAACCTGCCGCGGCTGCGGCTGCGCCGGCAGGACAGGCTCAGAGCTGATGAAGACCGCTCCAGATTAGGCGGGGGCGGGCACACCGTCCGCCTCTGCCCCGAATTTTAATTCCGGCTGAAGTGTTAATTCCATGAATCGTTCCTCCGGTTTAGACCCAAGTAAAGGAGGTTTCCATGTTGTACGTCATCCTGATGAACTTCACGGAACAGGGTGTCCGGACTGTCAAGGACACCACCAAGCGGGCCAAGGTGTTCCGGGAAATGGCCGAATCGCAATTCAAGACCAAGGTGAAGGACCTGTACTGGACCCTGGGCGCCTATGATGTAATGGCCATAGTAGATGCGCCCGATGAAAAATCAGTTATCGCGCTGGCGCTGGCCCTGGCCGTCAAGGGCAACGTCAAGACGCAGACTCTCCGGGCGATCAATGAAAAGGAAATGAAGGAAATACTGGCGAAAATATAGTAAGGATTCCGGGATTCTTCAGATGAACTGCACCGTGGGCGATCAGCCGACCGCCCATACGACTTACCCGGAGCGGGTTACTCCGGAACAAGCTCCGAGGAACTCTTTTCGGTTAAAGATTACCGGGGCCCTCCTCGGCAGTGGATGATTTTTTGGGCATTTTGATCTTGCCGCCCCGAATTAAAAACTGGATACTGCGGATGAAATTCTACTGCAAATGCGCACAGCTACTGGGAATTTTAACGCTGTTTCTGGCAACCCCTGTCCAGGCATTCGAATTGGACGGCACGGTATCCTTCGGATTTCCCAAAGGAGAGCTTTATGATTATTCGAAGGGCGGTTTGATTATCGGCGGTGATCTCCGGTTCGGCAGCTCAGGAATATTCTCGGTCTCTGATTTTGGTACGAATCTATTTGCCGATATCGGCTACTCTGACCTGGGCCTGGAAGAATACATAGTCCCAGCCGAGCTGGGATTATCAGATGTTTCCTTGAATGTCGCCACCGACATGTACCTGATTCAGACCGGGGCGGGATTTTCTCTGGAAGGCAAGCAGCAGGAGATCAGGCCTTTTTGCAATTTTTCCGGTGAGTTGGTCTATTATTCAAATTTAAGCCGGATCTGGAGTAGAAATATAATCGTCAGTACTGCGGATGAATTATTCACCATCGATGGCTTTACCTGGAGAATCGGCTTGAGCGGGGGCGTCAAGTTGGTGCTTTGGAGTGACGAACAGGCCGACGGAAAATCCATATTCACTGAATTCGCAAGTTTATTAGAGGCGGGATATGCCACGGGTGGAAGACTGAAATGTATGCAAATTCGAAGCCCGGGACTTCTGGACGGTACTCTCGGCTGGAATACTTTCAGTCCAAAGCTGGAGAGCTTCTTCCTTAAAATGGGTCTCGCGCTGGATTTTTAGCCCTACGGTATTTGAGAATGCAGTATCCGGAGTCGAGCTGTAATGTTCAGATTCAAATCAAATCACACTTTCAAGGGCTGGTTCGTCTCGATCGTTTTCGTCCTGGCCTGTCAGTCCGTACCCACCGATTCGAATTCCAGGCTGGATCAAATCAACACTACTGCGGATTTTTACCCGACTACGCTGGCCTGGAGCCAGTCGAGAGTTTCGGAGGAATTGTCCGGTAACTGGTATAAGGACGGGAATCTCGAGATTGCAATCTATGAAGACTCGGTGAGAGTTAAAAATTCAACGTTTAACTTGGAAGTTTTTGAGACGGCGCAACCTTATGCGAGGATTATTTATCGGGAAGGGGAATATTACAAGAGCCTGTACATTAAGACTGTAATGTCCGATTCCATGCTGGTGGCGTATGTCGACAGTGCCGCTTCCAGCCTGACATTGGCCAGGGTTTTACCGGTTCAAAACCTCTGGTACGTCGTTACCGCGACCAATCCCTGGCTACCTTTCGATATACCGGCGGCATTGCAGGGAAACTGGCATATTTACGATGGCCACTCGGAAATCAGTATATCCAGCGACAGCCTGACTCTGGACGGTGAAAGCTGGAGTATCGAAAAGGGCCAGACAAACCGCCATATTTTCCGATTGATCCTTCACCGGGGACCGGAATATAAGACTCTATATTTTGATGAGTTAGAAGAGTATAAGATGGAAGCCCGTCTCGTGGACGGCACGCCGGACTTGCAGGACAAATTTGGCAACCTGAGCGGAAATTGGCAGAAATATTACCGGTGGTGGAATTTTCTGGAAACAACCGATTTCAATGCAGGTGCCCGCCGAAGCTATGCATTCTCCCTGAAGTCCATATATACCGGCCTGATCGATTTGCAGTCACAG
>JAZDIG010000262.1:0-6507 GCA_043805105.1 Candidatus Glassiibacteriota bacterium
CGAGCTCCATCCGGCCGTTGAGCCAGACCCGGCTCATGGGGAACACTTCCGGGTTGAGGTGGACGTTGTACATGTGCCAGATAATGATCGCCAGGAAAGCCAGGATCGCTTCGAAACCGTGTATCACCCGGATGATGTCCAGCACCCAGCGGGGAAACAGGATCGTCGCCTCCACCGGGTACCAGAGGCAGAATCCGGTGGCCAGCATGATCACGCTGCCCCAGGCCACGGCGTAATATTCGAACTTCTCGATGAAATTGAACCGGCCGAACCTGGGCGGCGTGTCGCGGCGGCCCAGGTTGAACCAGATCATCCGGAAAATGTTGGTTATGTCCTGGGGCGATGGCAGCATCTCACGCAGGTCGCGGTGGCCGCGCGGGGAGAACAGGCAAAAGAAAACATGGTACACGCTCACGCCCAGCAGCGTCACCGCCGCCACCCGGTGCAGGATTCCGCGGATCGTGAAACTGCCCTGGACCCAGAAGATGGTTCTGACCACCCAGGTGTCGGAAAACAGGAGCGGTACGCCGGTGAGGATCAGCGTGGTGAAGCTGGAGAGCAGCAGGATGTGCTGGATGCGCTGAGCTTTGGAAAACCGCTCGTAGTAGAGCCGGCCCTCGTGTTCCACCAGGCGCTTTTCGTATCCGTAAATCGGGCTGCTCATCGATCAGCTTCCCTTCCGCTGGTTCCCGGTTTCCCCGGACGTGCGCCGGCGCCGGCGGTGGGCCACCAGATCGACGCAGATATAGGCGATGAAGCCGCCGATCAGCCCGGCGATGAATATGACGTAAAACCTCTTGACCAGCCAGGCGCCGATATTGTCCTCCGGCCGGTCCTGGACGTGGATCTTCCCCTCGGCGAAGTTCGCCCCGGCGTTCGGATGGCACTGGCCGCAGGTCCTGGCCAGGTTGGCGGGGTAGATCATGCTCTTGGGGTCCGAGGAAGGCCGGATGCTGTGGAAGCCGTGGCAGCTCGCGCAGTTGGCCACTTTCATGTTGCCCAGCCCGATCGCCACCCCGTGGAAAGTATTCAAGTAGCTGTCCAGCCGATTGGTGGGCAGGCCGTACTTGGTAGTGATCGCCACGTTGTCGTGGCAGCGCGAGCAGACCGCCATCACTTTTTGCGGACTCACCGTGCTGGTCGGGTCCTGCGGGCTGCGGATATTATGCTCGCCGTGGCAGTCGGTGCAGATCGGTACGTCCCGGTTGCCGTTCTGGAAGGCCGTGCCGTGCACCCCCTGCAGGTAATCCTGGTAGATCCCGGCGTGGCACTGGCCGCAAACATTGGGAATCTGCGGATAGAGTTCCTTGAGGGTCAGCACCTTGTGGCTGCCGTGGCAGCTCGAACAGGTGGCGCTGATCACTAGGCCGCTCTTTTCCAGCGCTTGGCCGTGTACGCTCTCCAGATAGGTCCGGGCGATTTCGGACCGGCCCATCCCCTCGTGCTTGCCCGCCAGCTTGGGATCGCCGTGGCAGGTCAGGCAGGTGAAGGGCAGCTTGGTGGGGTAAATCTGGGATTCGATGTCAGCCACGGGCTGGATGTAATGTTTGCCGTGGCAGCTGGCGCAGCTGGCGGCGTCCAGGTCGCCTTTTTCCTGGGCCGGCAGCCCGTGGACTCCCGCCTTCCACTGCTCGTAGGGCTCGTCGTGGCAGACTGAACAGTCGACCCGGGCCAGCCGTTCGGCGTGGGGCCATTCCTGGTTTCCGGCCAGGTCGGCATGGCAGCCCACGCATTCGAGGCCGGCCCCGGCGTGAATACTCTTGCTGTAGCGCTCGCTGTCCACGTAGAGCGTATCGCCCGCCGAACCGACCAGCTCGGGGTCGTTGTGGCACTCCAGGCAGACATCGTCCGTCTGGGCCGGCAACCGGCCGGCGAAGAGGATCGAGATCACGATAGCGGTGAAGGCGGTATTGATGATTCTCATGGCCTAATTACCTGAGCTCCGGTCCCGGTTCCTGGCGCGGAAGCGGCGGGTGAGGTCGATACCCACCCAGAAGGCCAGGAAGGCGAGCGTGGCGCAGACCAGCCAGATCAGGGTCTGGCGCAGGTAATAGATCCCCCCGGCCGACTTTTTCGTCGGGTCGATATGAATTTTGCCCATGACGAAGTTTGTCGTGGCCTTCGGATGGCATTCGCTGCAGGTCTTGATCATGTTGTCCGGGTGGACCCGGGAGCGCGGGTCGGAGGGGGGGTAGATGTCGTGATAGCCGTGGCAGCTCGCGCAGTTGGCGGCGTTCTGGTCACCCAGCCCCTGGGCCACGCCGTGGAAGCTCTGCTTGTAGGTCGTCAGCCGGTCGGCATCGATATCGTACTTGGCCATCCGGACTTCATCGGCATGGCAGCTGGAGCAGGTCTTGGGGATGTTGGCCTGGCTGGTCGGCGCCTCTTTCTGCGTGGGACTCTGGATGCCGTGCTCGCCGTGGCAGTCGGTACAGCCGGGCGAATCCAGGTTGCTCTCGTCGATATGCAGCCGGCCGTGGATACTCGAATGGTAAGTCTCGTAAATTCCGATGTGGCACTTGCCGCAAGTCTGCGGCTGGCTGGCCGTGGGCCGGGCCGCGGCATGGCTCTGAATGTCGTGTGCGCCGTGACAGTCGGTACAGACTGCGGCCACCTGCAGCAGACCGTCCTTCCGCAGGGCTTTGCCGTGGATACTCTGCTCGTACTCCTGATATGGCCTTTCGAAACGGATGTCGTGGCGCATCACCACCTGGTTGTTTTCGTGGCAGCGGGCGCAGGTGAGCGGGATGTTGCTGCGGTAGACCAGCGATTGCCGGTCTTCGTGCCCCCGGATGTTGTGCTTGCCGTGGCAGTCCACGCAGGCTGCGGCGTCTTGTTTAGTGGTATCGGCGCTGGCCAGGCCGTGAACGCTGTCCCAGTAAAGGCCGATCTTCTTGCCGGAGACGTCCGTGGTTTCGCCGTGGCAGACCAGGCAATCGACCGGCTTGAGCTGGTGGGCGTGAGGAATCTCTTCGATGTCCGTGTGGCAATCGGTGCAGTTGATCTTGCCGTGCGCCGATTCGGCGGCCTGAGCGAAATCGACCTTGAGGGCCTGGTCCTGTTCGGCCTGAAGACCGTGGCAGCGGCGGCATTCGTCATTGCCGGGCCTGGCCGCCAGTCCGCTCCCGCCCACCGGAAACCCCGGCAGCAGGAAGGCGATCAGAAAGGCGGCGGCAACCTTATTCTTGCAGGTCGGAAAGCTCATATCAGCTCCGGACATTGATTGTAGTTCCGTTCAGGCAGTCCACCCTCAGCCTTGCCGGGTGGAAATTTGACACAGATGATGAATGGGAACCGGAAGCAGAAGTGATATCCCCGGCGCTTCGGTGCGAACCGCCCGGGGCGACACTCAATCTAACGTCATCAGAATGAAAAGGTCTCAACAAATTGCCTGGGGCGGATCACCTCGACAGGACACCGGCCGGGCAGGTTATTTCCCCCGGCTGTTCGTTTCCGCATTATGAATATGCCTGAAACGTTGATAACAATATATCGTTTAACAGATAAACGCCCCTCCGCCTCTCCAGTCGTGACCGCCGTTTAGATCCGGGCAAACCGCCGCCCCGGCTGTATCCTGGCGCTCCAAGGCGTTCTGTCGATAGTTAAGCTCTGAAGAAAGTATTGAACTTTTTAAGGTCGGCGCTTATTTTAGCACTTCAGAATGATATAAAATAGTCAATTCCGTTGGAGTTGCAAGCAATTTAAAGCAGTTCCCGCAATCCTCGCGCGAATTTCGAGTTGTTCAGGCTGTCCCGGATCAGGTAATCTACCTCGGTTAAACTTCACGATTTTAATCGGTGTCAGCCAGTCAGAAAAATCCGGGACCGCAGTCTTTATTTTTCACAGACGTTTCACCAGCCATCGAGCCGCTCTATCGCCAGAATCGATTCAGGTAAACAGGCAGTTAATTAATCCCGGGAGAGTTGTCCTATGGAACCACTCGGCATGTTAATTGACTTCACGGCGTGTATCGGCTGCGGCGAGTGCGCGAAGGAGTGCCGGAAGGTCAATGGCCTCGGCGGCACACCCTCGGAAACGGACTTGTCCGCAAACAACTACACGGTCGTACTTAAGCACGAAAAGCTCAACTACCGCAAACTCTGCATGCACTGTCTCGATCCCACCTGCGCCTCGGTCTGCCCGGTGGGTGCCTTCACCAAGACCGAGCTGGGCCCGGTGCTCTACGACCAGGACAAGTGCATGGGCTGCCGCTACTGCATGATGGCCTGTCCGTTCGGAGTGCCGCGCTACCAGTGGGACAAGCCGGTTCCGGTCATCCGGAAGTGTATTTTCTGCCATCACCGGCTGGAGCAGGGTGGGGAAACCGCCTGCAGCTGGGTCTGCCCGATGGGGGCCACGCGCATGGGCGAGCGCAGTCATCTGCTGGAGATCGCAAGGGCCCGGATCGAGCGTCACCCGGAAAGGTACGTGCCCAAGATTTACGGTGAGCGCGACGCCGGCGGCACCTCGGTGCTGATGCTCTCCAGCGTCCCCTTCGAACTGCTCGGCTTTCCCGGCAATCTGAGCCAGGAGCCGCTGCCCGAGCTGACCTGGCAGGTGCTGAGTAAAATCCCCTCGATCGTGCTTACCGGCGGTGTGCTGCTGGGAGGCCTGAGCTGGATCATCAACCGCCGCATCCAGATCGAGAGCGGGGAGCTTGGTGATGACGAAATGGGCGGTGAAAAGAAAAAGGAGGCCGGCGATGAATAGCGCGAGCGGCAGAATCGCCCTCAGCCGGCCGCAAGTCTGGGGTCCGCCCACGGCGGTCGTTCTGCTATTTGGACTCTACCTGACTTTCCGGAGGTTCTACTTCGGCCTGGGAAATGTCACCGCCCTCACCGATTACCAGCCCTGGGGCCTCTGGGTCGGTTTCGATGTGCTCTGTGGGGTGGCCCTGGCCGCCGGCGGTTTCGTGCTTACCGGGATCGTGCACCTGCTGAACTTCGAACGTTACAAGAGCGTGGTCCGGCCCACCGTGCTGACCGCCTTTCTCGGCTATATCCTGGTGAGCGTGGGGCTGCTCTACGACCTGGGCAAACCCTGGAACATCTGGCATCCGCTGATCATGTGGAACCCGCGTTCGGTGATGTTCGAGGTGGCCTGGTGCGTGATGCTCTATTCGACCGTGCTGGCTTTCGAGTTCAGCCCGATCGTGCTGGAAAAGTTCGGCATGGACCGGGCGCTGCGGCTGGTGCGGGCATTCACCCTGCCGTTGGTCATCGCTGGCATCCTGCTCTCCACCCTGCACCAGAGCTCCCTGGGCACGGTCTTCCTGATCGTACCGAACAAACTGCATCCGCTCTGGTACACCAATCTGCTGCCCCTGCATTTCTTCCTCAGCGCGGTGAGCGTGGGTTTCGCGATGGTGATCCTGGAAAGCTTCGTCAGCAGCAAGCTCTTCAACCGCAGCCTGGAAACCCACATCGTCGCCGACCTGGGCCAGTTCATGGTGGTGGCGCTGATGCTGGTGCTTATTGTGCGGCTCCAGGACCTGGCGCACAAGGTCACCTGGGCCCAGGTGTTCGACGGTTCGATCGAGAGCTGGTTCTTCCTGGCCGAAATGTCCTGTTTCAGCCTGCCCCTGGTGCTGATCTTCCTCTTCCGCAACCGGATGAAGAAGATGATCCTCGTTTCGGCCGCCGCCCTGACCATGCTCGCAGTGGTGCTCAACCGGCTGAACGTCAGCATTGTCGGCATGGCCCGCAGCGGGGGATTCAGCTATTTCCCGGCCTGGGAAGAAGTCAGCATCTCGCTGTTCCTGGTGCTCATGGGTTTCGCCGTGTTCCTGGCAGCCACCCGGTACCTGCCGATCTTTCCTCCCGAACAGGGCAGGAAGGGCCACTGAGTGCTGGTTTTGCGCAGGCTGTTGAGATTTCTGAATGACGGTATCTGGAAATTCCGGATAATTTCAATGGCGGAGAGACGATGTACAAGAAAATGTTCTACGTAACGCTTGCCATCCTGGTGGCCAGTAATATCGTGCTGATCAGGGCCAACATGCGCCTGGGCTACGACATCGAAGCCAAAATCAAGAAGCCGCCCAAGATTCATGTTTTCCAGACCCAGTACAATGAAGGCACCCAGATCGTTTTCGACCACGAAACGCATTCGGAGGGCTACGGCCTGGAGTGCATCGAATGCCACCACGTGGAAAGCTGCCAGCACTGCCATCAGAAAGAGGTGATCCTGGCGGAGGTGGAGGAGTCGAAGGTGGCGCTGCACAAGAACTGCCTGAACTGCCACCTGGGGATGGGAGTCGGCCCGCAGCAGTGCGACCAGTGCCACAAACGGTGAGCCGGATGACGGCCGGCAAAGATACTCGACCATTAAAAACAAAGGGCAGACCGGCGGGTCCGCCCTTTCTATATACGGAGATATGCGGGGGGGATTGGACCAGGGGGTATTTTGAGCCTCTAGAGACGGGCGGGCCGGCACGGACATTGCGCACCTCCGCCTGAACCGGTTTTCCCGCCGCTGTGGTTCCGGCAATGTCCGTGCCGGCCCGCC
>JAZDIG010000263.1:0-8413 GCA_043805105.1 Candidatus Glassiibacteriota bacterium
TCATCGACACCTCCGGCTTTTCGTATTTCTTCCCGTACTTTTCGAGGAAGGATTTCACCAGCAGCCCGATATCGCCCTTACGCTCGCGCAAGGGCGGGAGGAGAATGTTGACCACGTTGAGCCGGTGGAAGAGGTCGGTGCGGAAGGTGCCGGCCGAGGTCAGTGAGCGCAGGTCCTGGTTGGTGGCGGTGACGATCCTGACGTCCACCGCGATCATCCGGTCGCCGCCCAGCCGCTGGAACTCCCTCTCCTGCAGCGCCCTCAGCAGCTTGGCCTGCAGGTCGTACTGCAGGGTGGAGATTTCATCGAGGAAGATCGTGCCGCCGTCGGCCTGCTCGAACTTGCCGATCCGTCTGCCGGTAGCCCCGCTGAAAGCGCCCTTCTCGTGGCCGAACAGCTCGCTCTCGACCAGGTTCTCCGGGATCGCCGCGCAGTTGACCGCCACGAACGGCCCCTTGCGCCGAGAGCCGTTGAAATGGATTGCCCGGGCCACCAGCTCCTTGCCGGTGCCGCTTTCGCCGGAGACCAGCACGGTGGAGCTGTTGTTGAGCACCTTGCCGATCAGCCGGTAGACATCGTTCATCGCCGGCGAGCTGCCGATTATCTTGTCGAAATGGTAGCGGCTTTCCAGCTCGGCGTGCAACTCGATGTTTTCCTGGGCCAGCCGGCGGTTGGCCAGCGCCTTCTCCAGGACGATCAGCAGCTCGTCCTTGCGCAGCGGCTTGTTCAGGTAATCGGTGGCGCCGTCTTTCATGGCCTGGACCGCGGTGTCCACCGTGCCGTAGGCGGTCAGGAGCACCACCACGGTGTTTTCGTCCACGGCCAGGGCCCGGCGCAACACCTCCAGGCCGTCGGCGCCGGGCATTTTGAGGTCAGTGACCACCACCTGGTAGCTCTGCTGCTGGAGCTTTTCGAGCGCCTGTTCGCCGTCGACCGCCAGGTCCACGCTGTAGCCCTGGTCGGCCAGGATGTCGCCGACCACCTCGCGCTGGCTCGCCTCGTCTTCCACCAACAGCACCCTGACTGCCGACTTATTGATCTTTTTCACCATTGATTTATCCGGGAAGTTTTATCGTGAAATCGGTGCCCGTGCCCAGGCTGCTGGCCACTTCGATCCGGCCGCCGTGGTCGCGGATGATGTCGTTGACGATGGCCAGACCCAGCCCGGAGCCGTTTTCCTTGGTCGAGTAATAGAGATCGAAAATCTCTTCGAGCTTATCCTGGGGGATTCCGCAGCCGGTATCGGATACGGTGATCTGGGCGCCGCCGACTTCGCCTGGCCGGGTGACTATCCTCAGCCTACCGCCGGAGGGCATCGCCTCGATGGCGTTGATGATCAGGTTGAGGAGGACGGTTTTCATCTTTTCCGGGTCCACCAGGGCCGTCACTCCGGGTGCGAAACCGGTCTCCACCCGCACACCCTTGTCGTGTGCGTCCCGGGCCAGCAGGGTCAACACTTCCTCGATCAGGCCGTTCAGTTCCACCTCGGATTTCTCCAGCTCCGAGACCCGCGAAAAATTGAGGAAAGTGTCGACAATCTTGCTCAGCCGGCCCACCTCCCGCTGGATGTTGCCGCTGTAGCGCCGGTAGAGGTCTCCGTCCTTGTCGCTGTCGAATTTCAGTTTGTCGCCCAGGTGCTGCAGGGAAAGGTTGATCGCGTTGAGCGGGTTCTTGATCTCGTGGGCTATGCCGGCGGCCAGCTTGCCCAGGGAGCTGAGGCGCTCCTGGCGGTAGATCGTCTTTTCGAATTCCTTGTTCTGCTTGAGCCGGTCGACCATCTGGTTGAAGCCGTCGACCAGCGCTCCCAGCTCGTCCTTGCGCCTGGAATCGATCCGGCAGTCCAGGTCGCCCTTCTCCACCCGGCTGAACGCGTCGTTGAGCCTACGGATCGGGCTGGTGAAGTGGCCGGCGTAGAGCAGGGCGAAAATCAGTCCCACGCTCAAACTGGCCAGGGTCACCAGCAGGCTGTTAGTGCGCGAGCGGCGGAAGTTCTCCAGGAAGTCGGTGATCTCGTACTGCATGTGAACGAACCGCACCTGGCCCTCCTCGATGATCGGGATCGAAACCTGGAGGATGTCGTCCGCCGGGGGCATCATCGGCTGGCTGCTGATCGTGTAATGCCAGGAGGGGCTGCGCCGGCTCATCTCGTCCATCACCGACACGGTGACGTGGAAGAAGGCCGACCCCTCAATCGAACTTTGCGCCACGGCAGTCAGACGGCGCAATTCCTCGATCCGCTGGTGCATCACGGCCAGGTCCGGGCTGCCCACCAGCATCCGGCCGATATTGCTGTCGACGTAGTCCAGGAAGTCCCGGAGCTCATTGGCCACCGCGCTCGTGCTGTACGGCTGAGCGGCCGACTCGTCCCGGCGGGCGGCCGGCACCGGCAGGCCCCGCTGCTTGAGCTGGCTGTCGATCTGCACGACCGTTTCATTGATCTGCCGGTTCAATTCGACCAGCTTGGCCATCACTTCCTGCTGCTGGTAGTAGTTAAGCAGGTACTGTGTGGCGGAGACGAAGGCCAGGAGCAGGGTGAATATCAGGGCGAGCCTGGCCCGCACACCGAATCTGTAGCTTTTTTTAGCCATCACCGTGAACCGTGGTTCAGAGAGTGTACTCCCGGATTATTAACAATTACCGCAAAACCTTTAGGGGCCCCGATAAATCTGGGTGTCTGCCCGGTCTTAAGAATAATTTTTTGATCCTCAGGGCACACACAGGGGTGCGCCCCTGCACAAAAACGGTTTAATGCCATTTTTATGAATAATACAGGCGAAACAAGATAAAGAAGCCGCCGCGGCCGTGATTTTTTCTCATCTTCATGTTGCATCGCAGAGCCCCGGTCAGGGTATTTCGAGTCCCACGAAGTGGGTGCTTCCGGCCCGCATGACCATGAACAGCACCGCGGTACCGGACGAAACATCGTCCAGGATGTTGAACACGTCCTGCACGCTGCCGACCTCCCGCTTGTCCAGCCTGAGGATGACATCCCCGGCCTGCATTCCGCTGATTGCGGCGATCCCGCCATCGCTGACCCGTTCCACCACCACGCCGCGGCTTTCAGCCAGTCCCAGTTCCGCAAGGTCCTCCGGCTTGAGCTCACGGAGCTCCAGGCCCAGGGTCGAGGTTCGCGGCACGGACTCTTTCTGCGGCTGTGGCGCCTCGCGCTCGCTGGAGATTTCCCGGCTGCCCAGCATCACCTCACGCTTGAGGTACTGGCCGTTGCGGAAGACCGTGACCGTGACCATTTCCCCAGGGCGAAACTTGGCGATCGTCTCCTGGAGCTGGTGCGTGAAAGTGATCTGCCGGCCATCCACAGAAACGATTACGTCTCCCCGCAGGATTCCGGCCCGGGAGGCGGGGGAGTCGCTGCGCGGAGAAAAATCTTCAACCAGCACGCCCTGGGGGCTTTCCAGTCCGAGCGCCCGGGCGCGCACCGGGTCCAGGCCCTGAATGACCACTCCCAGCACGGGCCGGATCACCCGGCCGTACTCGATCAAATCCTCCATCACCCGGCGCGCCAGGTTGATCGGGATGGCGAAGCCGTAACCCTGGTACATCCCGGTCTGGCTGGCGATGGCGGTGTTGATCCCGACCAGCTCCCCCTCGAGGCTCACCAGCGCCCCGCCGGAGTTGCCCGGGTTGATTACCGCATCGGTCTGGATGAAGCTTTCGATCGAGTGGTCGATGTTGTCTTCGCGGTTGAGCGGGTTGTCGCTGAGGATGTCGATCTTGCGGCTCTTGGCGCTGATGATCCCGGCCGTGACCGAAATGCCCAGGTCCAGCGGGTTGCCGATCGCCAGCACCCAGGCGCCGATCCGGCAGCTGTCGCTGTCGCCGAAGCGTATCGCCGGCAGCCGGCCCCCGGGCTCCAGACCCCGGGCCTTGAGTACCGCCAGGTCGGTGGTATGGTCGGTGCCGACCACATCGGAGTCGTAGGTCCGGCCGTCGTACAGCACGATCTTGATGTTTTCCGCGCCGGCGATCAGATGGTTGCTGGTCAGCAGGTAGCCGTCCGGGGAAACGATAACGCCGCTGCCGGTATTGACCACCCGGCCTCCCGCGCCGCGCTCGGCCGACCGCCTCTGGTGGGAGCTGGAGATACTGACCACCGAGGGTATCGCCCTGGCGGCGATTTCCTGGAAAGCGGTGTTGAGGTCCATCACCGAGGCCTTCGCACGGTCGGTCTCCGCCGCCGGAAGAAGGCTTCCATGAACTCCGGGACCCACCGCCAATAGAAAAACAAGCAGCCCGACAGCCGGCAGGCGGCTTGATCCTTGCGCTCTTGCGAACATTGTCACCTCAGCGTGGACAGGCCAGCTCACGACGTGCAGTCCGGGAGGCGCAATTACCGTGCCCGGCGGGCGGAATCGAGCACCCATATTCCGGTATCTGCAATAAATTTAACAGGTTAACTCTGACATGCGTCCAGACTGATGCCGCTTCACAGAATAAGTAATTATACCCTATATGGGGTATCATGTTCAAGCGCCGCACCCGAAAAGGTAAGCCGGTTGACCGGGATTTCCGCGGTGGCTATACTAAGGGCCTGTTTGACGGTTCAATTGTCAAGACGGATGGAAGAAGCCAAGGGCAGTACAGCCTGATTGTTGCGAACAGTATGGGTGCAGTCCGCCTCTGGGAGAGACACGGGTCCAATGCAGTTGGTACTTTGCCAGGAGAATTCCGCCATCCCCACCTCGGGTTCGTGGACGTATTCGTAATGTACAATCAACTTGAGACAAAATCCCAAAACCTAATTCAAAAGGAGGATAAAAATGAGAATCTTCAAGGAATTCAAAGAATTTGCAATACGCGGTAATGTTATTGATATGGCCGTCGGTATTATTATCGGCGGTATCTTTGGCAAGATTGTGAGCTCACTGGTCAACGATGTCATCATGCCGCCGATCGGAATGCTTCTCGGCAACGTAGATTTTTCGAATCTGGCAATTACACTCAAGGAGAATACCGCTGGGGCGGAGGCTGTAACGATCAAGTATGGTGTATTCATCAATAACGTTTTGGATTTTATTATTGTAGCCTTTGTAATCTTCATGGTTATCAGGCAAATGAACCGTCTCAAGAAGAAACAGGAAGCACCGTCCGCAGAACCAACGACCAAAGAATGTCCGAAATGTTATTCAATAATTTCAATCAAGGCGACACGTTGTCCGAATTGCACTTCCGAGCTTTGATCCGCAAAGTTTCGAAGAAGGCAGGAGCTGCATCTGACCGTAGTCGTGCAAGCGCGACAAAGCCACGTGTGTTTTTGTCCATATACCGGCTTAACGAGTCAACCAGGAGAGGAAGCTTTACAAGGAGTTTTGATGAAAAAAAGATACTTTCTATTACTATTAATGTTGGTAATACTGCCGCATGCCATCCGCGCCCAGACCCCCACCGACACCAGCGCGGCCCGGGCAGCGGCCGCCGAACTCAATGCCCGCATAAAATCATTAACGGCCCGATCCGATTCGCTTAAAAAAGCAGCGGACCTGCTTAATATAAGGGCGGACAGTATCCTGACAGCCTCTGGTCTCGCCACACCGCCCGAACCGGACCGCTGGAAAGGTAGTTTCGGCCTGGGATATACACTAAACCGCGGCAATTCAGACCAGACTTCCCTGGTTTCGACTCTCGAATTCGAGAGAGCCGGGATTTCTTCCCGTTTCAAGAGTAACAATTCGGTTACCAGTACTTCAGGTAGCGGAAAAGAGACGAACAAGGGAGCATTCAAGAACAAGTTCGAGTTGAACCAGAGCCAGCGATTCTTTTACTTTGCCGCCCTGGACCTGGACTACAACCGTCAGGCCGGGGTCGACCTGCGGCTGGCGCCCGGGATCGGCGTGGGCATTTCGGCGGTCGCCCGGCGCAAATGCCGGCTTGCCTTCAACCTGGGCGTCAACCCGATCACCGAATACCTGCGCGGCCGGCCGGACGAGACCAAAGGCTATTACCTGGCCAGCGAGGACCTGAGCCTCGTATTGAACAGCCGCACCCGGCTCGACCAGTCGATTACCTGGAAGCCGCGGTTCGACCGGACCGAGGATTATCTGCTGAACCTGAGTGTGGCCATGACCAACAAGCTGGCCGCCGACTTCGATCTCAAGCTGAATCTCGAATCGCGTTACGACAGCCGGCCGCCGGAAGGCGATCCGCCGGTCAAGCGCCAGGACTGGATGTTCTACACTTCTATCGCCTACAACCTTTGGTGACCGGCGGACGGTGATTGCCGGTTGCCTGGAGACCTGAGTCCGCGCTATACTTGAAAGGAATGCTTTGATTTTCGGGATGCATCAGCTGAAGACAGGCAGAAATGACAGCCGCTGACATAGCCGCGCGGGCCGACCAGTTGCGGGAGCTCCTGCGCCGGTACGACCACCATTACTACGTGCTCGACGACCCCCTGGTCTCGGATGCCGAATACGACCGGGTGTACGCCGAACTGCGCCGGATCGAAGAGGAGCATCCCGAGCTGGCGACCCCGGACAGTCCCACCCGCCGGGTGGGCGGGGCCGTGCTCGAGGGTTTCGCCGAGGTGCGGCACAGCGAGCCGATGCTGAGCCTGGATAACTCCTACAGCGAGGACGAGCTGCGGGAGTTCGACCGGCGTATCAGCCGGGGACTCGACCGGGAGGGCCCTTTCGACTACGTGGCGGAACTGAAGCTGGACGGCCTGGGAGTGAGCCTGCGCTACGAAAACGCGGTCTTCGCCAGGGGCGCCACCCGCGGCGACGGCCGCACCGGCGAGGACGTGACCGCCGGCCTGCGCACCCTGGGCAGCCTTCCGCTGAGGCTGGCAGCCGAGGGGGCCGCGACTGTCCTGCCGGAGGTGATCGAGGCGCGCGGCGAAGTCTACATGACCAGAAGCGGGCTCGACTCCGTCAACCGGCAGAGGCGCAAGGACGGAGAGCCGGAGTTTGCCAACCCGCGCAACGCCGCCGCCGGCAGCCTGCGCCTGCTCGACACCTCGGTCACCCGCCGCCGCCCCCTGAGGATTTTCCTCTACCAGCTGCTGGGTGCCGGCCGCCCGGATGGACCGCTGGCGGGCCTCGCCAGCCACGCCGGCGTCCTGGAATATCTGAAAAAGGCGGGCTTTCCGGTCAATCCGCACTGGAGGCGCTGCCGGGGGATCGAGGAAGTGATCGAATACTGCCGGAGCTGGGACGAGCGCCGGCGGACGCTGGACTACAATACCGACGGGGTAGTGGTGAAGCTCGACGACCTCGGCCTGCGCCGGCAGCTCGGCTTCACCACCAAGTTTCCGCGCTGGGCCATGGCCTACAAGTTCGCCGCCGAACAGGCCCGCACCCGTCTGGTGGCAATCGACGTGCAGGTGGGCCGCACCGGAGCGCTCACCCCCACCGCCCGCCTCGAACCGGTGTTCCTGGCCGGCACCACTGTTTCGAACGCCACGCTGCACAACGAGGACGAGATCGCCCGCAAGGACATCCGCGCGGGCGACTGGGTCTGGATCGAAAAGGCCGGGGACATCATCCCCAAGGTGGTGGCGGTGGACCTCAAGGCCCGCGAACCTGGCACGCAAGCCTACCGGATGCCGGACAAATGCCCGGTCTGCTTCAGCGACGCGGTCCGGCCGGAGGGCGAGGCGGTGCGCCGCTGCACCAATGCCGCCTGCCCGGCTCAGGTCAAGGAGCGGATCCAGCATTTCGCGGGCCGGGACGCGCTCGACATCCGTGGAGCGGGCCCGGCGTTGGTGGAGGCCGTGGTGGAGGCCGGGCTGGTGCGGGACGTCTCCGACCTCTACCGGCTGAAAAAGGAAGAAGTGGCGGCCCTGGAGCGGATGGGCGATAAGAGCGCAGAAAATTTGATAAGCCAGATCGACCGGTCGCGCAGCCGGGGCGCGGCGCGGCTCTTGTTCGGATTGGGGGTGCGATTCGTGGGCCGGGCCGCCGCCGAAATCATCGCCGGCCATTTCGGCAACCTGAAGAAGCTGGCCGGAGTGAGCCGGGAAGAGCTGGCCGAAATCGAGGGGATCGGGCCGGTGATCGCCGGGTCGCTGGCGGCCTTCATGGCCCAGCCGGAAAACCTCCGGCTGCTCGAACGGCTGGAAGCGGCTGGAGTCGACCTGGGCGGCGAGCCCCAGCCTGCGGAAGCGCCGGTCCAGGGCCTCTTCGCCGGAAAAAAGTTCGTGCTCACCGGAACCCTGGCGGGTTTCAGCCGGCAGGAGGCCGAAAGGGAAATCAAGAAGCGGGGCGGCAAGCTGAGCGGTTCGGTGAGCAGCCAGACCGATTGCGTGATCTACGGCGAATCACCCGGCTCGAAGCTGGACAAAGCCAGGCAGCTGGGCGTAGGGACTATAGACGAGCGGACCTTCCTCGAATGGCTGAAAAGCTGAGCCGGCGGAGGCGCAAGTGCAGGAAATTATAGCGGTTATATTCGACTTCGA
>JAZDIG010000264.1:0-7717 GCA_043805105.1 Candidatus Glassiibacteriota bacterium
ATCCGGCCGGCGCGCCGTGGCCGGCACCGCGCTGATGGGAATCTTCTTCTGGTGCTGCCTGCTTTACTGGATCACCATTTTCACCAGGGTGGGCTACCTGGTAGTGGCGCTGGTGATGAGCTTAAGCCTGGTGGCCTTTACCCTGACCGTGCGTCATTTCAAGCGGCGGTTCGGCCTGCCGCTGGTGTTCAGCGTGCCGATAGTCTGGACTGCGGCCAGCTACGTTCACGCCCACGGCGACCTGGCCTTTCCCTGGGGGCAGCTCGCCTACAGCCTGGCCGACTGGCCGTTCTGGCTGCAATTGGCGAGCGTGGCCGGGCCTTACGGAGTGAGCGCCTGGATCGTGACAATCAACGTGGTGCTCTATGAGCTGGTCCTGCACCGGGGCGGTAGGAAGCGGTGCATTCGCTACGGGGCCGCCTTGGTCCTGCTGATCGCGGTACCAGCCTTATTCGGGGCCTGGCGCTACCGGGCCTACGACCGGATCGCGGCCCGGGCGCCCAGGCTGACAGTGAGCTACATCCAGCCCGGCCTGCCGCAGGAGATCAAGTGGCTGCCCGAGGTGCGGGACTCCACTTTTGCGCTCCTGCGCGACCTTTCGCTCGAACAGGCCGGCCGCCGCCCCGACCTCGTGGTCTGGCCGGAAGCGGCCGCGCCGGCGCACCTGAGAATCGAGAAGCCCTATCAGCGGTTCGTGGGGGACGTGGCCCGCCGGCTCGGCTGCCACCTGCTCACCGGATCCCCCGAGTACCGCTGGGACTCGCTGACCGCGGCCTACGAATCCTACAATTCGGCCTTCTTCTTCGATCCTTCCGGCCGGATACTGGACAGCTAAGACAAGATCCACCTGGTGCCGGTGAGCGAGCGCTTCCCCTGGGAGGACATCTTCCCAGCCCTGCGCGAGATCGAGGTGGGCGGCAGCCATTTCATGCCCGGCGAACGCTATACCGTGTTCCGGCTCGATGATGAGGCGTTTGCGGTGCTGATCTGTTTCGAGTCGATATTCCCGGACATGTCGCGGAAGTTCGTCAGACAAGGGGCGCGCTTCCTGGTCAACATCACCAATGACGCCTGGTTCGAGCGTACGAGCGCAGCCAGGCAGCACAGCAATTTCCTCGTGCTGAGGGCTATCGAGGAGGGGCGGGACATCGTGCGGTCGGCCAACACCGGGGTGAGCGCCTTCTACGACCGGCTGGGCCGGCGACGAGGCGCCACCGAGCTTTTCGAGCGCACCGGCGCTACGGATACGATCCATACCTACGGCGACCTGACAGTCTACGCCCATTTCGGCGACTGGCCGGCGCATATCGGCTGGGTGACCACGCTGGCACTGTTGGGGTGGAGTTTGATCAGAAGGAAGAAAACGAAGGTGCGGGAAGAGGCTTGAAAAATAATATTTTATCAGTATAGCTGAAAGATCAAACCGGGGCTCACATGCCGGACTTAACGTTTTGAGCTTTTTTGTTCCATTTCACGAGAGCAAGTGCCTTTTCCGCGAGAATATGAACACACATTTAAAGTACCCACCACCAAAGTCAAATTGGATCCAAAAGATTTCCCGGTAGATTAACTCATCTGAGAAGCCAATTATTCTGGACGGCTATTTGTATTTGTTCACAACAGCCGTATCAGGCAGGTAATATTTATTGTACACATGTCCCATAATGTCGCGGATCCATTTTGGAAAGCCCAATGCACTCAATATCCTTTCATTCCCGGCAACAGGCTTAAGTTCGACATAGCCTCCCCGGTGGAACGACATATCAGTGAAGATCAACAGGCGATTCGTTCTATCTCCGGTTGCCCGGGAAACCGCGGATGAAACAAAGAATCCTGCTTTCTCATCGAACATACCACCATAATTCCAGAGGAATTCATTGGCGAGAACATCTTTCATGATCGCCTCGGTTAACTGCCCCATGTCGCTAAAGACTACGCTTTCCCGGCCTTCTTTGTTTAGGTCGATGATAAACATGTAATTTATTTCCCCCATGTTAAAAGCATATGGGTGGACTATCCCGAATTTCTGATTTCTGCCTGTCAATTTCAGGGGGAATTCGATAGGCAGGCCGATATTGGGTGATCCGCCTACATCTGTAAGTGCAATCTTCATAACCGCGATACTGGTTCTGCCGGAATCGGTAAAGCAGTTACCGGCGCTGTCCCAAACACTCAAAAGCCAGCTCATCGGTTCGGTATAAACAAAGGCTTCGGAGAATTTATTGATATTCAGGTCGAAAGTATCCGGATCGGCAGCCATCAGCAGCGGCGTCTTTCCCGAAACTTCAGTCAGCGTGTCCCCTGCCAGGGCAAATTCCACTCGCTGGATTTTCCGGTTGGCATATATTGCGTAATAGCACCGCACTTCACCGTTATCATCAAAAGAGCGATCGAGATATAACATTGGTTCGCACAGGAGATACTCGTCTAATGTGACGAGGGCGGCAAGAGGGGCGTTCCGGAGTTCCTGCTGGAAGGCGAGCTCACGCAGCAACTCCAGCAGGTCAAAAACATTCACCCGTCCATTATCGTCCAGGTCCGCTGAAGCCGTCTGCGGCACTGCGTTGGTAATCTGCTTCAGCATGACAAGCAGGTCGTAAATATCGCAGGAACTATCTTGGTTTATATCTCCCCTCGTAGCTTTTACCGCCAAGATTGGCGAAGATTGTCCGTGGGCTGTTTCAACCAAACAACTCCAACAGAAAAGAAAGCTTAAAAATGACAACCAGGTAACTTGCTTGCTGGACTTTGTAAGCATTACAACCACCTCACTAAACAGAGTGTAGCTTACTCACCGCGGATGGCTGTTTTATTGTAAAAACACGGCCTCGCAATCATCCATAATTTTTACCTATAGAAAGTAGCATATAGTATGCCATTCAACGACAATTCAGCAATCCCGCGAATATTCCAATGTTAGATAATTATTCCTTTCAAGCAAGCTCTAAATATAGTTACCGGACAAGCTTCAACTCTGAACATCTGTCACTTTAAAAGTAACATCTGATAACTATTTCTCATCCAAGTTAACCAGACGATAATTTAATAGCCAGGCAGTCAAACAGGGATTGTCAATCTGGCTCGTGCTGTGAATTTTTCACGGCGGATAAGCGCGGAGGGCAACTATTAGCGAGGCGGTCGGCTGATAAAATAAGATTGACAAGGGGAGAAACACTCACGGGCGACCAGCCGGTCGCCCCTACAACTGGCCGGGTGGCAGCGGATTACTCCGGAGCAAGCTCCGAGGGATTCATGGCGATTTAATTGGTGGGGCTATCTGGCTTGCTCAGCGGAAAAAACAATCTCCCCGAAACGGTCGGGGTCGTGGTAGCTTTCGCCGGAAACCGGCGACCAGGCGCTGTAGTCGGCCTTGGCCTTGTCGCGGTCCGGCAGGTCGATACGGTAGAGGTTGAGCCGCCAGCGGTCGCCGGCCTGGGGCGGAAGGTGCGGGGCCGTGTCCAGCTCCTGGAGGGGCACGGCCAGCTCCACGGACCAGAAGCTGTCCCGGTCCGAATTGTCGTTCACCGTCCCCTCGATCCAGACTCCGCGCCTGAGCTTGAAGCTGTTCCAGGCGAGGATCCCGTACCGGCGCTTGCCGCTGGTGACGATAAATCCGTCCCAGAGAGCGCCCAGCGGGTTGACTTCGAGTTCGAGGTAGGTTTCGCGGTCGCCGTCCGGGTTGATGAAGACCTCGACCACTTCCTGTTCGTAGAGGGTATCGTCGCGGGTGGTGAGAGTGGACCAGACCTGGGTGTCCCGGCAATACCAGGACAGGTAGAGGTAGGTGTCGTCCCAGAGCATCCGGGCGACAGTCTCCTGTTTGGGCGTGATTCCCAGGTTGTAGCCGACGAGCTTGATCGGCTGGGCGGCCTCCCAGTCCGCCTCGTCCAGCCTGCCATCCACCGTGATTGCGCCGGAAGCCTTTTTGACCGAATAGCTTACGCTGGCGGGAGTAGCCGTTTCACTGACGGCGGCCCCGGCGCAAAGAGCGACCAGAATCAGGGACAATAATACCCTCTTCAGACAGATCAACTTTCCTCCGGGCAGAAGCAAAGACACCGGCAGGCAAACGAATCCGGGAGCCGGCTTCACTTATTCTGGCAACTCCTGCACTTGCCGTAGATGTCGAGCTTGTGGCTGGTAATTTCGAACTTGTGCTCCTTGGCCACCATCTGCTGCAGTTCCTCGATCTTGTCGTTCTTGAATTCCATCACCTTGCCGCAGGAGACGCAGATGATGTGATCGTGGTGCTGGTCATGGCGCACCGCCTCGAACCGCTTGAACCGCTTGCCGAACCGGTGCTGAACCACCAGATCGCTCTTGATCAGCACGTCCAGGGTGCGATAGATGGAAGCGATCGAGGCGGAAACCTTTTTCTGCCTGAGCAGGTTCTGGATGTCCTCGACGCTCAGATGGCCGGGAGTGTTGAAAATAATTTCAGCAATCCGTCTGCGCTGGCGGGTGACGAGGTAACCGTTCTCCCGCAGGAATTTGATGAATTGATCGGTGAGATCCTCAGGCATTCTTCCTCCATCGCGATTTACTGTTTGGCTTCGGGGAACTCGATCCGGTTCCGGTGTTCAATTGCCGCTTTTCTTACTTCATTATCGAAATCCGGTCCGCTGCCGGCGTAGATCACGCTTCTGGAAGCGTTGACCACCACCCCGATCCTGTCGGCCCTGGCGATTTCGGCCGCAGCCACCGCTTCGAGGCTGCCTCCCTGGGCGCCGATTCCCGGCAGGAGAAACGGCAGTTCGCCGGCGATCTCCCTGAGCCTGCCGACTTTATCGGGGTGAGTGGCCCCCACCACCAGGCCCAGCCGGCCGCGGCCCTCGTCCCAGCGCCTGGCCGCCGAGGCCACTCTTTCATAGAGGGGCTGGCTTTCCGGGACGAGCTGGAAATCGGCCGATCCCGGATTGGAGGTCAGGCAAAGCAGGAACACGCCCCGGTCCTCGTATTTCAGAAACGGCTCGACTGAATCGAAACCCAGGTACGGGCTGACAGTCACCGCATCCGCGCCGAAATGCTCGAAAGCGGCCTGGGCGTACATCCGGGCGGTACTGCCGATATCGCCGCGCTTGCAGTCCAAGATCACCGGAACCCGGCGGGCGATGTGTAGAATGGTCTTGCGCAACGCTTCCAGGCCCGGGCCGCCCAGCGATTCGTAAAAAGCGATGTTCGGCTTGTAGCAACAGACCAGATCGAGCGTCGCCTCCACCACCCGGCGATTGAAAGCCAGTACCGGGTCCTTCTCTCTCTTCAAAATCTCGGGGAATCTGGCTGTATCGACGTCGAGCCCAATGCAGAGGCGGCTTCGGTTTTTTCCGGCGGCCTGCGCTATTCGCTCCCAGCATCCCGGCATCCGACCTTACCTTCCAGGGATACTCCGTCAGTACCGACGAGATTAAGATTAAGAGTGGAAAACCTTCTCTTTGAGAATTTACAGCAGGGCCTCATTCTCAGGCCACCTAACATATCTACAAAGATTGAGAATAATTGTCAACACTATTTTAATATTGTTTTCAGTCTCCAGGCAAGTCTCGTGTAGCGGAACTGCACCCGGTCGTTGGCCACCGCCCGCTCGATCGCCCGGCTGTCGCCGACAATCACCACCAGCCGTCTGCCGCGGGAGATTGCCGTGTAGAGCAGGTTGCGTTGCAGCATAACGTTGTGTTCGCCCAGCAGGGTGAGAATCACCGCCGGGTATTCGCTGCCCTGGCTTTTGTGCACGGTGACCGCATAGGCCACGGCCAGGTCGTCCAGCTCCACCGCATCGTAGTCCACGCTCCGGCCGTCGAAATCCACAGCCACGGTCTGCATCTCCGTGTCGAAACCAGCCACCCGGCCGATATCGCCGTTGAAAACGTCTTTTTCGTAATCGTTGCGCACCTGCATTACCCGGTCGCCCACCCGGAAGCGGCCGCCGGCGACAGGGATTTTCTTTCCCCCGGGATTGAGGGCCTCCTGGAGCGCCGTGTTGAGTTCCCGGGTGCCGCAGGTCCCCCGGTTCATCGGAGTTATCACCTGCAGGTCTTCCAGCGGATCCAGGCCGAAACGGGCTTTCAGGCGTTCGGCCGCCAGCCTGACCACTATCTCCCTGGCCCGGGCCGGGTCGGAGTTGCGGACGATGAAGAAGTCCCCCCCGCCCGGCTCCGCCTCCCCCGGCCCGTCCCCGTCCGGTTCCGGCGGCGCTCCTTCCGGCAACCTGCCGGTGCGCACGCGATGGGCGTTCCTCACGATCAGGCTCAGTTCGGCCTGGCGGAAGATGCGGGTCAGCCTGAAAGTGGGCACCCGGCCGCATTCGATCAAATCTTCCAGCACCTTGCCGGGCCCGATCGAGGGCAACTGGTCCATGTCGCCCACCAGCACCAGCAGCGCTCCCGGCGGCAGGGCATCGACCAGGCTGGCAAAGAGCTGCAGATCGACCATCGAGACTTCGTCGATGACGAAGACGTCGCCCTTGAGCGGCCGGGAGCCGTCGTGCATGAAACGGCCCTCGGTGAAGCTCCACCCCAGCAGGCAGTGGATCGTGGAGGCGGGATAGCTTGTCGATTCGCTCATCCTTTTGGCTGCCCGGCCCGTGGGCGCCGCCAGCACCGGCTTCAGTCCCCGGCCTTCCACCAGCCGCACCAGGGCCTCGATCAGGGTGGTCTTGCCCGTGCCCGGACCGCCGGTGATCACCGCCATTCCCTCGGAAAGCGCACCGGCCACCGCCTGCTTCTGTTCGCTGCTCAATTCGATCCCGGCCTGGCTCTGGAAACGGTCAAGCTGGGTGTCGATTTCACCAGCGAGGTCCACCTGGCTTTCGAGCTGGAGACGGCGCTGTTCGAGCAGACGAGCGATCCCCTGGGCCACGGTCTGTTCAGCCCACCAGTTGTAGGAAGTGTAAATGTGGGAGACAGTCCCCTGGCTGTCCGCCACCAGGCGGCCCAGCTCGACCATGGAGGCCAGATGGGCTTCGAGCCGTTGGGAGTCGCAGCCCAGGAGCCGGGAGGCGTAACCGAGAAATTTATCCCGCGGCAGGCTGGTATGACCCCGTTCGGCGGCGAACTCGCCCGTGTGAACCAGACCGCTTTCCAGCCGCAGCGGACTGTCTTCCGGGAAACCCAGGCTCCGGGCGATCCGGTCGGCGGTGGCAAAACCGATCCCCCGGACTTCATCGGCCAGCCGGTAGGGATTCTGCGAAACCGCCTCGACCCCCCGGTCGCGGTAGCGGCGGTAGATCCGCGCCGCCAGCGCCCCACTGATCCCGTAGCTCTGCAGGAAAATCATCAGCCGGCGGATACCCCGCTGCTGGTCCCAGGCCTGGCTGATCCGGGCCACCTTCTTTTGCCCCAGGCCCGTGATTTCCAGAAGCTCCTGCGGCCGTTTCTCGATCACCTCCAGGGTTTCCCGGCCGAAACGCTCCACTATGCTCCGGGCTGTTTTCGGGCCGATCCCGCTGATCAAGCCGCTGGCCAGGTAGCGTTCGATACCCGCCTCGGTTTCCGGATAGATGAATTCGAACGATTCCACCTCGAACTGCTCGCCGAACCGCGGATGCTGTTTCCAGGCGCCTGAAAGCCGCAGGTTCTCGCCCTCGTGCACCCCGGACAGATGGCCGACGATCGTGACCACCCGCTCCTGGGCGCTGTCGCGTAGGCGGGCGACGGTGTAGTCGTTTTCCGCGTTGTGGAAGGTGATGGTTTCCAGGAAGCCGGTCAGCGTTTCCGGCATG
>JAZDIG010000265.1:0-4302 GCA_043805105.1 Candidatus Glassiibacteriota bacterium
GTCCGGCCGGCCGGCTGGAGCCCGCAGAAACTGTTCGGCCGGGCCGGCCGCCGGGAAACCGCCGTACGGTCGGGGAAACGGCTTTTGGATTGGCTGCCGCTGCCGGATGCCTATCTCTTCTGGGCTGTGGCCGCCGCCCGGGCTGCGCGGGAGCGGCTGGCTGAAAGAGTCTGGCTCATGAGCACCAGCCCGCCGGAATCGTCCCATCTGGCCGCCTGGTGGGCGGTGCGGGGCACGCCGGCGAAATGGGTGGCGGACTTCCGCGACCCCTGGGTCAACGGTATCTACCGCCGCTATCCCACGGTTATCCACCGCGACTTTCAACAGATGCTGGAAAGCCTGGTGGCCGAACGCGCCGACCTCGTGCTTGCCACCAGCCCCGAGGCGGTCGCCGACTTGCGCTCGCGCTATCCGGGCCAGGCCGCGGAAAAATTCCAGTTCCTCCCCAATGGCTTCGACCCCGCTGAATTTACCGGCCTCGGCCGGGCCGAACTGCGTCCTCCGCTGCGGCTGATCCACGCTGGTAACCTCACGCGCTCCCGCAGCCTCGCTCCCCTGCTGGAAGCCCTGGCCCGCCTTGGTAGGGGCCGCATCCGGCTCGAGTTGGCGGGCCAGACCCCGGCCGGGATCGAAGGCGAGGCGGAGCGTCTGGGGATCGCCGCTGAATTGACTCTCACCGGTTATCTGCCTCGCGCCGAAACACTTAAACGCATCGCCGCCAGCCACCTCGGCCTCGTCGTGGAAGCCTTCCGTCCGGGCGCCGAGCTGGTGATCCAGGGCAAGATTTTCGATTATCTGGGGGCCGGTTTGCCGGTACTGGCGCTGGTTCCCGAGGGAGCGGCCGCGAACCTGGTCGCCTCGACCCGCGCCGGTGTGGCGGTCACTTCTCCAAAGCCTGAAATGCTGCAGCCGGTTCTCGAAAAGATGGTCTCCCGCCTCGAAGACGGCCGTTCCCCGCACGATTTCCCCCAAAAGTCGGTCTTTGCCGGATACGAACGGCCGGCGCTTATCGCCCGCCTCGCCGGCTTGCTCGAATCGCTTTAATCCGGGATTCACGCCGAGTCCGGTCCGAAACGGTTTTCCGCTGCGGCGCTTTAATCTAATATATGTCTATATCTTGCATTTTTTATATTGCATTATATATTAAAGTGTTATCGAATATTCCCGGCTCCCAACCACGGCAGCTCGCGATGCCTTTCCCAAAGTTGCGAAAGTTCAATCCCATGCCGCCTGCCAGGGCTACAGCCGTACTCTTCTGCCTGGTTTTTCCCGGCCTGCCTTTAATTCTTCAAGCCCACAGTCTTTTCGTCTCGGTCGGCGCGCCGGATGCCGCCGTCACTCTCGACAGCCTCGAACTCGGCCTCACCGACCCGTCCGGTATCCTCTTTTTCGAACCGGTGGCTGCGGGTTACCACCTCCTGCGAATCGAAAAGGCAGGTTTCCGCACACAGAGAGACACTATTTTCGTCCCCCCGGAATTGACCTATAACCATCTCCTGCCCCTGGAGCCTCTGCAGGTGGTGGTGGTCAACGAACAGACCGGCGCGGAAGTGGACAGCGTGGGTGGGCCTTACACCCTGCAGCTCGGCGCTTTCCGCGAGGTGGATAACGCCAGGCGCCTGGCCGACCGGATCGCCGCCGCCGGGACCCGGCCGCGGGTCGAAACGGCCCAGGTGAGGGGAGTGGGTACGGTCCACCGGGTGCGGACCGGCACGTACGAATCGCTGGAGACGGCGCGCCGGGCGGCTGTGGGCTACCTGCGGGAAGGGGCCGGGGAAGTGTGGGTGGTCGGCCTGGACGGTATCGACTGGGCCATCCAGCTCGGAGCCTTCTCCACCCGCCGGGACGCGGAAACTCTGACGGCCCGTCTCGCTCGGCCGGGAATTTACCTCTGGGTCGAGGACAGCGCGGACAATTTCTTCCGGGTCAAGGCCGGCTACTGGCCCGACCGCGAGTCCGCCGGCCGGGCGGCCCAAACTTTGGGTGCTGAAACTGGTACCCGTCCGTTAGTGATCCAGATTCGCTGAGGATAGTTGCCGGATGAAAAACTTTTTCCCCACAATCCTGCTTCTGGCGGCCGTTGCAGCCTGCCCGCTGCCGGCTCAGGCAGTGCGGCCGGATACGCTCGAATCCCAGGTGCTCTGGGCCAGTGCCCGGGATAGCACAATCACGGTCGCTGCCGGGCTGAAAGATGGTGTCCGGCCCGGCACCCAGGGGATCGTCTACCTGTCCGTGGATTACCACGGCCGCATTTGGCGTAACCGTATCGCCCGCTGTGTACTGGAAACCGCCACCGACGGTGGCTGCACCATGAAAGTAGTCGCTTTCACCGCCCCGGTCAGGCCGGGGTACTCCGTCATGCTATTCGGCCTGACCAGTCCGGGACCGGCTGAACTGGCCGAACGGCGCGAGCCTTCCCGCCGGCCGTTCTATACCAGGCGCTGGTTCTGGATCGCGGGGGGAGCGGCCGCTGCTACCGCAATCGCCATCCTGGCCGGCGGCGGCGGTGGTTCGTCCTCCACCGGGACGGTCACTGTCAGCGGCAGCCTGCCCTGACCGATTTTGGACCGGGAAATGAAAAAACTGCTGGCTCGAACGATCCTCTTATCCATACCGCTGCTGTCGGCCACTTTCGCCTGCCGCGACCGGGACGCCATTCTCGCCCCCGCCGGGGAAGTCGGCAGGCTGACCCTGGCAGTCACTTTCGACTCCGTGTCCGCCGCCGCCGTCCCTCTTAAGTTAATTAAAACCGGTACCCGGTCCGCGGCCCCCCTGGCCCAGGCCCGGGACATACAGAGCATCCACGCCCAGGCCTACGATGAATCCCCGGCCGGGGCCGGCCGCCTGCTCGCCGATTCCGATCTGTCTATAGACCGGCAGAACGGCACTTTCAGCGGCAGTCTCGAAGTGGCCGCCGGTGATTCGCGGGTGGTGGCGGTGCAGGCGGTCACGGCACGCGGCATAGAATGGCTGGGCGCCAGCGCTCCCCTGACTGTGACCGGAGGCGGCAGCAGCCAGGCGACCGTGGTCCTGCGGAACTACCTGCCGGTGATCGAGCCTGGGGAGCGAGTGAGCCAGACCGGGGACTTTTCGCTCACCTGGACTGCGGTGCCGGCCGCCTCTGCCTATGTGGTCCAGATCGCCGGCGCCGAAAACTTTTCCTCCTACGATTCGATCACCGTCCAGGCGCAGACTGTTGCCACAGTGACCGGAAAGACTCGTGGCATGTATTTCCTGCGGGTGCGGGCTTCGAGCCGTTACGGTTACGGGGCAGCCAGCGATACGGTGGCGGTCAAGGTGACCCGGCCGCCGGAGGTGCAGATAATCAGCCCGGCGGAGGGAGCCGTTCTGCCCCTGGGAGTGAACGCCCTGTTCCTGGCCCGCGCCTTCGACCAGGACGACGGCTACCTCAGCGCCGGCTCCGTCACCTGGACCTCCAACCGGGACGGCCGGTTCGCCCAGGGAGCTTTTGTGCTGTTCGCCGGGCTGAGTGTGGGCGCGCACACGGTGGTGATGTCCGCGGTCAACTCTTTCGGCGCGGCGGCTTCGGACACGGTGGCCGTAACCGTGGCTTCCGCCGGGAACGGCCCGCCCTCGGTCATTATCGAGGCCCCGGCCGACAGCTCCTCGTTCAATTCCGAGGCCCCGGTGCTCTTCCTCGGCTCCGGCACAGACCCGGAGGATGGCTCCCTGGCCGATGGCGGCTTCTACTGGGTGAGCAGCCGGGACGGCTATTTCGGCAAGGGCGCGGCCCTGAATTACCCGGGGCTGTCGCTGGGCGATCACATCATCACCCTGATCGGCACCGACTCCCAGGGCGCGGCGGCCGCATCGCAAATCCTGCTCAGGATAGTCTCCACCGGCGGCTCGCAGGCGCCTTCGGCGCGGATCGTCTCCCCGGCGGAGGGAGCCGCGTTCGCCGCCGGCAGCGGGATTTATTTCTCCGCCGAAGTGCAGGGGGTGACTGCCCGGGAGGCCCAGGCCGGACGGGTCTGGTGGAGCTCTTCTCTGGCCGGCCGCTTCGCTGTCGGGCTGGCCGCGGTCGAACACGGCCTGCCGCTCGGCTCCCAGACCGTTTACCTTACCGCGGTCGGTGAACAGGGCGCGGCGGCCCAGGACAGCGTCAAAATCCAGGTCACCTCGGCTACGGCCAACAGCGCTCCCCTGGCGACCATCCTCAGCCCGGTGCACCTGGCCGGTTTCCCCTCGGGAGCCGAAATCGTCTTCCTCGGCCGCGGTGTGGACCTCGAGGACGGCGTGCTTGCAGCCCCGGCCCTTACCTGGGTCAGCTCCCTGGCCGGC
>JAZDIG010000266.1:0-3611 GCA_043805105.1 Candidatus Glassiibacteriota bacterium
GTGATTCTGGCGCCGAAACCTCTCAAATCATCGAAGAAAGTGTAGAGCAGAGGGACCGCCACCAGGGTAATCAGGGTGCTGGTCACCATCCCGCCGATCATGGTGCGGCCCATGGGAGCGTAGGACAGGTCGATCATTTTCGCGCCCCCCACGGCCATGGGAACCAGCCCGCCGATAGTCGTGGCCGCGGTCATCAGGATCGGGCGGAAGCGGTGACGGCCGGCTTCCAGCAGCGCCTCGGTCCGCTCCATGCCCCGGTCGCGGTAAAGCCGGATAGTGTCCACAAGGACGATGGCATTGTTGACCACCACGCCGATCATGATTATCAGCCCGATCATGGCCAGAATCTCCAGCGACGTATCGGTGAGATACAGCGCCCAGTACGATCCGCAGAACGAGAACGGGATCGCGATCAGAACGCACAGGGGCAGCACGAACGATTCGAACAAGAGGCCCATGATCAGGAAGACGAAGATTATCCCGGCGATAATGCCGAAATACTGGGAGCGCACCTGCTGCTGGCGGCGCAGCAACTGGTCGCCCTTGTTCCAGGAATACCCGCTCGGCAAATCGATACCGGCCATGATTTCATCCACCCTGGCGAAAATCTTTTCCTTGTCGTCCTTGCCGGCCGAGGCCCTGATCCGGATGTAGGTTTTCCCATTCTCCCGCTCGATAGTCCCCTGTCCTTTCTGCACGGTGAAATTGGCCAGGGTGCCAAGAGGCACCTGCTGCCCGGAGGCGGTATGGACAGGCTGGCTTGCCAGTTTTTCGACGGTGAACGAATCGGCATCGGCAAAGCGCAGGTACATCTGGATCTCTTTCTCCGAGCTGCGGAATTCACTGAGCCGCACCTCGCTGCCGGAGTAGGCCACCGTGGAGGCGATCCTCCGGGCATCCAGACCGTACTGACGGGCGACCTGCCGGTCAACGCTCACGTTGACCTCATCCTGGCCTTTTTCCAGCTCGATATCCAGGCCGGTCAGGCCTTTTACGGCGGCCAGCCGCCTGCGGATCTCGCGGCCTATTTCGACGAGTGTGGCCGAATCATCTCCGTAGAGGATGAGATTGATCGAGGGGTCTTTTTCGGTATCGGAATTCCAGTTTATCATCATCGGCACGTCAGGGAACTTCGGCAGGCTGTCGTTGAGCTCCTGGATGAGTTCGGTGTAGCTCAGCGCGCTATCGACCGGGATCCTCAGGCTTTTCCTGATTTTCCGGTAGGCTATTTCGTACCACTGGCGGTTTTCGATCGGCCTGAAAAGCTCGAACTGGCCCCATTGCAGCCAGCCCCGGAGAGTGACGCTTTTAAGGCCGTATCGCTCCCGGCGCCGGTCGAGAAATTTCTCGATCTTGTCGTAAGCCGCCTGGCTCATATCCCAGGAAAAGTAGTTCGGCGGCTCCAGAACGATATCGATTCTATCCCTCTCGTTTTCACTGTAGTCGAACTTCTTGATCTTTCCCAGGGGAATGGCCGAGCTCGCTAACAGCGCGATCAATATGATTGCGGCATCCAGCCGGTGAGCCAGAGTCCAGCGCAAGACCTGCTGATAGCGGTCGTTGCACCAGGTTATACTTCTCCGCTCTTTCTCCGTTTTCCGGCTGGAGATCCTGACCGTACCCAGGGGGATCAGATAGAGGGCCACAATCAGCGAGGCCACCAGGGCGACGATGACCGGAACGCCGATGCGAATCATGTAGAAGGTGAAATCCTTGTCTTCACCCAAAAGCATCAGCGGCAGGAAAACCACTACCGTGGTCAGCGTGCTCAGCGTGATCGCCAGCGACACCTCGCTGGCCCCTTCCACTGCGGCCCGTTCGTAGTCCAATCCTTCCTGGCGCAGGCGGAAGATGTTCTCCACCACCACTATCGAGTTGTCCACCACCATGCCGATCGAGATCATCATCCCCATCATGGTGATAAGGTCCAGAGACCAGCCCAGGAAATACATCACGATCAGAGTAACCAGCAGCGAAAGGGGAATAGCCATGGTGATGATGGCGGTCATACGCCGGCTGCGCAGGAAAAACAGCAGGATCAGCACGGCGAACACGCCGCCCCAGAAGCAGGTCTGCTTGATGTTGCCGATTGCCTCCAGGATGTGCCGGCCGGAATTGAAATAGACCTGGAAGTTCAGCCAGCCGAGTCCGGCCTGGGCCGGGATTTCATCTTTCAGTACCCGCTCGACCTTCTGAGAGACTTCCACGGTATTGGCCAGCGACTCCTTCCAGACCGCCATCTGCATGGTTGGCTCGCCGTCCCGCCGCAGCACGGACATCTCCATTCTTGGGGAGTAGCTGACCCGGGCGACGTCACCGAGTCTCAATCCCCGTTCATTTCCGATCGGGAGATTCCCGATCTGTTCGAGGGAAGTGAAGTGCGCCGCCGAACGGACCAGGTGCCGGATGCCGCCTTCTTCAAGGTACCCGCTGGACAGGGCGAAATTGTCGCGGCGCAGCTGATCGGTCAGGCCGTAGAGATCGACATTCATCGCCCGCAGTTTCTCCCGGTCGAGGTCGATATTGACGCGCTTTTCCTGGGCGCCCCAGAACTGGACGTTCGCAACCCCGTCGATCCGCTCCAGCCGCCGCTTGATCTGGGTCTCGGCGAAATAGAACGGGTCCTCCAGCGTCGAGAGCGTATTGAATGAAAAATAAAGTATCGGGATGTCGGTAGTCTCGTCGTACTTGCGGACGTCCACCTTGCGAACCATCGGCGGCAGCAGCGGCATCGTCCTTTCGATGCGGTCACGCACCTGGGAGTAGGCCAGCTTCATGTCGGTGCGCTGGTCGAACTCCAGGTAGATGTCGGTATCCCAGCTTCGGCAGCGGCTTCTGATCCGCTCGATACCCGGCACAGTCCGCAGCATTTCCTCCAGCGGCCGGGTTATCTGGCTTTCCACCTCATAGGGACTGCCGGAAGATCCGAAAGACGAGCGCACGCCCAGGTAGGGGGATTCGAACCCCGATGGGAGTATCTGCAGCGGGATCTTGCCGTAAGCGATGAATCCCACCACCAGGGTGCACAACAGCGCCATCACGGCGGTTACCGGCCTGTTCACGCCCAGGGTGGGCAGGAGGGCGCCTTTTATTTTTCGGGCCATGTTATTCCCTCCAATCCATAAGGTCGTAGACCACGGGGATCACGATCAGGGTCAGCAAGGTGGAGCTGGTCAGGCCGGCGATGACGGTGACCGCCATGGGAGTGCGGATCTCGGCGCCTTCGCCCAGGCCGAGCGCCATCGGCAGCAGGCCGAGCACGGTGGTGATAGTCGTCATCAGAATCGGGCGCAGCCTGACCGAGCCGGCCTGCACGATCGCCGCGCGCCGAGCCAGACCCACGTTGCGCCGCAGATGATTGACGTAATCCACCAGAACGATGGCGTTGTTGACCACGATCCCGGCCAGCATGATCAGGCCGATGAAGACCACCACGCTGATCGCCGTGCCGGTGACCCGCAGCGCCAGCGCCACGCCGATCAGGGCCATGGGAATGGTGAATAATATCACCAACGGGTGCACGAGCGATTCGAACTGGCTGGCCATCACCACGTAGACCAGGAACACGGCCAGCAGCAGGGCGAGGATCATCGAACTGCTGGCGGCTTCCA
>JAZDIG010000267.1:0-3013 GCA_043805105.1 Candidatus Glassiibacteriota bacterium
TGAACCAGGTCGCCCGAGTTGACGAACAGCAACAGGCCCTCGGTGTCCTTGTCCAGACGGCCGGCGTAAAGCCATTTCCGGTTTCTCTCCCGCGCCGGCAGAAGGTGGTAAACCGTGTTGCGGTGGTGGGGGTCGGCCGCGGAAGTCACGTAGCCGGCGCGCTTGAAGAGGACCAGCCCTTCCGGCCGCGTCCGGGCCGGCTCGATCCTCCGGCCGTCGAACTCGATCAGGTCCCCGGCCGGGTCGACCCGGATGGCCGGGTCAGCCACGGTCTGGCCGTTCACCCGGATTCTGCCGGCGCGGATCAGCTCCAGAGCGGCCCGGCGGGAACAGACGCCGGCGGCGGCGATCACTTTCTGGATTTTTTCACGGTCCGGGCTGACGGTCATCGCACCACGGTCCCCCGCAGAGGCCGCCTCACATGAGCGTCTGCTGCTGCTCCGGCTCCTGGTCGGCGGCCTCTTTATCGCCGGAGTCGGCCCGCAGGGCGGCCTGTTCCCCCAGAATCACTTCCAGCTCGCTCTCCCGCGGCAGGTCGCCCAGGGCGGCCAGGCCGAAATGGCGCAGGAATTCGGCGGTGGTGCCGTACAAGAGCGGCCGGCCCAGAACCTGCGCCCTGCCGCAGACCGTGATTAGACGCTTTTCAATTAGTGTTTTGAGGACGCCGCTGACGTTGACTCCACGGATTTTTTCCACCCCCGTGCGGCTGATCGGCTGGCGGTAGGCCACGATGGCCAGGGTTTCGAGGGCGGCCGAGCTGAGCCGGTGGGCCGAGATGTTGCGGCTCAGGCCACGCACGTATTCGGCCAGCGCCGGCAGGGTGCGGAACTGGTACCCGCCTGAAATTTCACTGATCCGGAAGGCCCGCCCCTGCTGTTCGTAGTGCAGGTTGAGCGTCCTGACCGCCTCGTGGACTTCCTGTTCCTGGATTTCGGCGGCCTGGGCCAGCCGGGCGGCGGGGACCGGATCGGAGGCGGCGAACAGCATGGCCTCCACGATCGTTTCTGTGGAAAATGCGGGCATTCAGTCCTCTTGGTCGGCTTCCGGCTGGTCGGAGCTTACCGGTTCCCCGGGCTTCTTCAGTTGCCGGCGGGCGATCCAGAGCTGGCCGAAGGTGTCGGCTTGGTCCACTTTGATCTCCCCGCCTTTGGCCATCTCGAGCAGCGCCACCAGGGTCACCACGATAAACATCCGGCTCGAGCGTTCGTCCAGCAGATCGCTGAAAAGTATCCTGCGCTTGCGGGCGAGCAATTCCCGGATATCTCTGATCCGCCGGGCGCTGGAAATTTTTTCCCGGGTCACCCGGTGCACCGGCTCGGGTTCGAGATTTTTCAGGAGCAGGCGGCCGAAAGCGAGGATCAACTCGTTCACGGTGGCGTCGATTTCGGGTTCCTGCTCCTCAGTCCGGCGGAACATCTCCAGCTCGGAGAATCCCCGTTCGGCCTGACGCTGGCTGGTTTCTTCGAGCCGGCGCATGTGTTCGGCCACTTCTTTGAACTGCAGGTATTCGACGATTTTTTCCACCAGTTCGGTGCGCGGGTCCTCCCACTCTTCGTCTTCTCCCTCGGGCCGCGGCAAGAGCATACGGCTCTTGATCTGCAGGAGCGTGGCCGCCATCAGCAGGAAATCGCCGGCCTTTTCCAGGTTGAGCTTTTCGATGCGGGCCACGTATTCCAGGTACTGGCCGGCCACCAGGGCGATCGGAATGTCGTAGATGTCTATCTCATTCTTGCGGATCAGATAGACCAGCAGGTCCATGGGACCTTCGAAGACGTCGAGGTGTACCTGGTAATCTTCCATAGGCGGCGGCTCAGTAAACCATACCCATCGCTTCGCGGACCAGGGCCATAGTTTCGGCGGCCCGTTCGGCGGCCAGCCTGGAGCCCTGGAGGAGGAGTTCCTTCACTTTCAGGGGGTCGTCTTCGTACTGCCGGCGGCGGCTGCGGATCGGATCGAGCTGACTGCCGATGGCGGCGGCCAGCTTGCCCTTGCATTCGACGCAGCCCAGGGCCCCCGAGCGGCAGCCGGAGGCGATTTCACCGGTGTCCGGCTTGTTGAATATTTCGTGGTAGCTGTATACCGAACAGATTTCGGGCCGGCCGGGATCGCCCCGGCGGACCTTCTGCGGATCGGTGATCATCTGCCGCACCTTGGCCTTGACCGTGTCATCGTCATCCGAGATGTAGATGCAGTTACCCAGGCTCTTGCTCATCTTCTTGCCATCGGTGCCGGGTAGGCGCGAGGTTTTGGTGAGCTTGGCCCTGGCCTCGGGGAACACCGGCTTGTACAGGTTGTTGAAGCGGCGGGCGATCTCCCGGGTCATTTCCACGTGCGCCACCTGGTCCTCGCCCACCGGCACCAGGTCGGCGCGGTAGAGCAGGATATCCGCCGCCTGCAGGATGGGGTAGCCCATCAGGCCGTAGTGGATCCGGCCGGTCAGGTCCAGGTCGGCGATCATCTCCTTGATCGTGGGATTGCGCTCCACCCAGGGCATGGGCGTGATCATGGAGAAAATCAGGTTCAGCTCGCAGTGGGCCGGCACCTTGGACTGCACCAGAAAAGTGGAGCGAACGGGGTCCAGCCCCACGGCCAGCCAGTCGCAGACCATCTCCTGGATGTTGTTCGGAATTTCGGCGGACTTCTCGAACCCGGTGGTGAGCACGTGGTAGTCCGCCACCAGAAAATAGCACTTGTATTCGTCCTGGAGTTTCACCCAGTTCTCCAAAGCGCCCACCAGGTGTCCCAGGTGCAGCTTGCCTGTGGGGCGCATGCCGCTGAGGATGATGCCTTTCTTCTTGTTCATTCAGTAAGGCCTCCGGCGTGAACTATAGATAATCCCCGGATCAAGCTAATCATAAGCTGCAAGCTATAAAGCAGCCGTGCCGATCGTGACCACCAGATTCATCAGGCCCGAGAAAATGAGCTGTGCCGGCAGGAAAAAAACCGACAAAAGGTTCAGGTACATCGCCGCGATCAGGATCAAAAAGCCGTAAGGCCTGATGCTTTCGTACTT
>JAZDIG010000268.1:0-41770 GCA_043805105.1 Candidatus Glassiibacteriota bacterium
GAACAAGCCAGAAATATCGGAGTGGAGATCAAGACCGCGGTGGATGACTTCCTCGCCGGCAGGCTCGATCAGGCCATGCCCGAGCAAGTCGACCGGCTGCTGCAGGACGTGCAGAGCGATGCGTTCGACATCATGAACGCCCTCCAGGTACAGGACATCACCGCCCAGCAGATCGAGGGAGCGCATTCACTGCTCCGTTCGGTCCAGGAGCGGCTCAACGTATTGATAGTCAAGTATTCGCAGGCCGAACCGCCGGCCGAGATAGTCAGGGAGACCAGGGCGTTCGACGAAGAGGCCTCATTTACCGACAGCGAGTCGCACCAGACCACGGTCGACGAAGTGTTCGGCCGGGAAGAGGAGTCCGCCGGCGAGTCCGGGGCCGAGGCCGATCAGCTTGCCGAAGAGGGCGGCGAGGCGGCGGCCGCGGCCGAAGATGAGCAGGCCATGGCCGGCCAGGATGATGTCGATACCCTGTTCGACGACATGTCCGCAGAAACGACCGAAGCCGGTGCGCCTGAATCCGAGGCGTTCGAGACCCAGGAGGCTGCCGGAGAGCCGGCCGGCCAGGAGGATATCGACGAGTTGCTGGACTGGGGCGGCGACGAGGAAAAAGCGGTGGGAACCGCCGCCTCGGCCGAACCAACCCTCGATGAAATGGTGGAGGCCGAAATCGCCGAAAAAGAAGTAGCCAGCGTTGAGATTTCTGTCGAAGAGCTGTTTGCAGCGGAGCCGACGGCTGAGGCTGCGGAGCCGGAAGAAGAAGTGGCCACCGACGAAGACCAGTCAGCCGGGGAAGAAACCCTTGCGCCGGAGACTGTGGTTGAAGAAGCGGCTCCTGCGGAAGAGAAACCGGCCGCTGCCCTGCCGGTAGCCGAAGAGCTGACAGAAGAAGAGGCCGCCGGCAAAGAAGCCGGAATGGAAACCGGGGAAGCCGTGGCAGCCCCGGAAGAACCGCCCGCGGAAGAGCAAGAGCCGGAAAGCGACGTGGGAAAAGCCGGAAAGCAGGCTAAAGCGGACGAGAAGCAGGTGAGTATCAGCCAGGAAGAGATCGATAAACTCTTCGAGTAATGGCTGCCGGGATAAGCGGGGCATCGAGCTTGACTTTTCCGGCCGAACTTATTAGTCTTCTTCTACTCTACTGTTTTTTAAATCGTTAACCTGCTTCAGGGGAGGAACTTGCGTGCCAGAAGTATATATCGATGATGGTGAATCTTTCGAAAAGGCTTTGAAGAAGTTCAAGAAAAAGTGCGAAAAAGCAGGTATTCTTTCCGATCTGCGTAAGCACAGGCATTTCGAAAAGCCGAGCGAAAAGCGCAAGCGCAAGATCAATTCTGCGAAAAGGAAACAAAAAAAGGACATTTTCCACCGCTGAAGACCCTCATAGTACTTCCAGTGAGTATTCAGATGTTGTTCCTTCGTGGAATATGCACCGCTTGGGAGAGCCTTTAACAGCCTCGATTGTTAAAGGCTTTTTTCTTTGCCGGAAAGTGAGGGGAAGCCGGGCTGTGAATCGATTGAGCCTTGCCCGGAACTCCTCTAAGTAGTATTCTGCCTGAAGCGTCCGGGGCGCCGGGCCGTTCGGGCGAATGGTTGCAGGTTCCGGTTCTGCTCCCGCCGGGTGCCTCGCAGCTCGCCGCGGGCGGTTCAGCTGGCGGCAATTTTCGAGGTTTTCTTCAAATTATGCTCAGTGAACAGTTACGGAATACTCTCGATTACGACCGCGTGCTCCAGGTGATTGCCGGTTACGCGGTCAGCGAGGCGGGGTACGCCGAGGTGCTGAAGATCGAGCCGACGACCGATGCCCAGGCAATCGCCGGGCAGTTCGCCTGCCTTTCGGAAATGCTTACTCTGGTTACCGGCGGCGCCAACTTCATCCCTCCGGAAACTCCGCTCCTCACTCCCCAGATGGCGCACCTGGCTACGCCCGGCCTGATCCTGGAAGGCAAGGAGATCCTCTCGTTCGGCCGGCTGTTCGAGGGAGCGGCCGCGGTGAAGAGCTACGTGCTGAGGCGGGAGGACTCGCTGCCGGCCTTGAGCGCTCTGGCGGGCAGGCTGGAGGAATTCCAGGAGCTGCGGCGGGACATCGAGCGGGTCTTCGAGGAAAACGGTGACGTCAGAAGCAGCGCCTCGCCGCTGCTGGGCAAGCTGCGCAAGGATGCCCGCGCTGTGCGCGAACGCATCGAGCAGCGGCTCGCCGAGATTACCGAAAAGCTGGCCCTGGCCGGCTCCTCCGGCGAAAACTTCGTCACCCTGCGGCAGGAGCGCTACGTACTGGCGATCTTGCGCAGCGAGATGCACTCCTGTCCGGGCATCATCCAGGGCGAGAGCGGGAGCGGCAGCACGCTGTTCATCGAGCCGGAGCAGGTGGTGAGCCTCAATAACCGGTTCAGGGAGATCGAGCTCGATATCCGCCGGGAGATAATCCGGATCCTCGGCGAACTCACCGCCCGTCTGGCTGTCGAGCGCGCCGGGCTGGCCGTGGACATCGAGGTGCTGGCGCGGGTGGACAGTCTCTACGCCCGGGCGCGGTTCGCCGCCAGCTACCGCTGCAGCCGGCCGCTGGTGGGGCCCGCGCAAAAACTCAAGCTCGTGCGCGTCCGGCATCCGCTTCTGGCCGTGCGTTCGGCGGAGACCGGCCAGGTGGTGGTTCCGCTCGATCTCGAGCTCCTGCCCGGCGAAAAAACCCTGCTCGTTTCAGGCCCGAACGCTGGCGGTAAAACGGTCATGCTCAAGACCGTGGGCCTGGCCGCCCTGCTGGCTCAGAGCGGTATCTTCCCGCCGCTGGACGAGGGTTCCTGCCTGCCGGTGTTCGAAAGGGTGATCACCGCGATCGGTGACGAGCAATCGATCGACAAGGACCTGAGCAGTTTCAGCGGCCACGTGGCCGAACTGAAGGTGGCGCTGGAAGAAGGGACCGGCACGAGCCTGGTGCTGCTGGACGAGCTGGGAGTGGGCACCGATCCGGCCGAGGGGGCGGGGCTGGCCGCTGCCGTGCTGGAGCGCCTGACCCTGATGGGCTGCCTGACCATCGCCACCACGCATTACGGCGAGCTCAAGGTGCTTCACGAACAGCTCACGGGCCTGGTCAACGGCTCCCTGGAGTTCGACCCGCAGCGGATGCGGCCCACTTTCATCTTCCGCAAGGGCCTGCCGGGCCAGAGCTATGGACTCGACATCGCCCGTAACATGGGCCTCGACGACAGTCTGCTCGGCCGCGCCCGCCATTACATGAGCGGGGCGGTGGTCAACGTCAACGACTATGTCAGCCGCCTCGAAAAGAAACACAAAGAGCTGGAAGCCGAAATCGAAAAAGTGCGGCAGCGAAAGGCCCACCTGGAAGTACGGTCGGCCGCTCTGCAGGCGGCCGAATCCGACCTCGAGCGCCGGGCCGCCGAAATCACCCGGCAGGAAAAGACTTTCGAAAGCCGGATGGAGGAGCGCCTGCGCCGGGCAATGCTGGATGCCCGCCGCGAAGTGGAGGAAGCGATTGGCCGCCTGGAGAGCGAGTACGCCGAATCGGACCGCCAGGAAGCGGCCCGCAAAGCCCGCCGGGAAGTGGAGCGCCGGGTGAGCGAGCTGGAACGTCCTCCCGCGCCGGAAGAAGGCGTAGTCAGCGGAACGCCTGCCGGAACTGTGGAGATAAGCCTGGGCGACAAGGTGCGCGTGGCCGGACTGGGCCTGGTGGGGGAAGTGGCCGAGGGGCCGGATGCCGCCGGCCGCTATACCGTGGTCGCCGGCCGGGCCCGGGTGAGCCTGACGCGGGATGAGCTGGAAAAAATCGGCGGCCCGAAAAAACCCGCTGCAAAAAGCGGCGGCTACGAATTGAGCGCCCCGGATAGCTCCGACGCCGTGAATCGTGATCTCATGCGCCTCGACATCCGCGGCCTGCGGGTCGATGAAGTGGGGCTCGAACTTGACCGTTTCATCACCAGCGCGGTGCTGGAAGGCCTCAAAGAGGTGTTGGTGGTCCACGGTAAGGGCACCGGCGCCCTGCGCCAGAAAGTAGCGGAAATGTTAGCCGGGGACCGCCGGGTCCAAAGCTTCCGGCTGGGCGGCTACTACGAGGGTGGGATCGGCGCCACCGTGGTGATCCTTGCCGGCTGAGCCGGGTCGATTTACAACCTGCCTGCCATCGGACGGTGCGAAATCATGGCCTCCTACCTCCCGGACGATTTCATCGATTCCCTGCGGGAACAGACTGACATCGTTGCCGTCATCAACCAGTACGTACCCCTGAAGAAGCGGGGACAGACCTGGGTGGGCCTCTGTCCCTTCCACGCAGAAAAGACCCCGTCTTTCACGGTCACTCCCGGCCGGGGCATCTTCAAGTGCTTCGGCTGCGGCAAGGGCGGAGACGTCTACAGCTTCCTGATGGAGCACCAGAAGCTCACATTCAGCCAGGCTTGCGAGCTCCTGGCCGAAAGGGCCGGCATCCCGCTGCCGAAGGCGAAAGTGGAGCAGCAGGAGGATTCGGCGCGCAAGCGGCTGTTTTACGCCCATGAATTCGCCCGCGGGTTCTACCACGACACCCTTACCGGCAGCCAGGACGGCCAGCCGGCTCTGGAATACCTGACCGGCCGCGGGCTCGACCGGGCGCTGATCGACGAGTTCGCCCTGGGCTGGTCCGGGCCGGGCCGGGACACCTTCAAAAAAGCCGCGCTCCAGCACGGTCTGGAAGAGGAGGACCTGATAGTCGCAGGCTTACTCACCCGAGCCGAGGATTCCGGCGAGACATTCGACCGCTTCCGCAGCCGCGTTATGTTTCCGATCCGCGACACCAGGGGCCGCACTGTCGGATTCGGCGGAAGGGTGCTGGACGACAGCCAGCCCAAGTACCTGAACACGGCAGACACACCGCTGTTCCACAAGGGGGAGCTCCTGTTCGGGCTGGACCGGGCGCGCGGCGAAATCAGCCGGAAAAGCTCCGCGGTGATCGTCGAGGGTTACATGGACCTCCTGAGCCTCTGGCAGCATGGGGTGCATGATGTAGTCGCGCCGCTGGGCACCGCCCTCACCGCCGAACAGGCCCGCCTGGTCGGCCGCTACGCGCGGGAGGTGTTCCTGCTCTATGATGCCGACGCCGCCGGGCTTAAGGCCACTTTCCGTGGCGGGGACGAACTGCTGGAAGCCGGAGTCAATGTGCGGGTGGCCACTCTGCCCCGCGGATTCGACCCGGACGATTTCATCCGGAAGAAGGGTGAAGCGGCCTACCGTGAGCTGCTCGCCGCCGCCGGCGATTTCCTCGACCGCAAAATCGAAATCCTGGGCCAGCGCCTGGACCTCGATCTGGTTTCCGAACGGGAGAAAGCGGCGGACAAGTGCCTGGAGACAGTGGCCCGCTGCCGGGACGAGCTGGTGCGAAACCTCTACCTGAAAAAAACCGCGGAGTTTATCGGAGTGCCGGAGGGCGTGCTGGCCGAGCGGCTGAGCCGGATCAGGTCGCAGAGTCCCCGGCGGCCGGGGCCGGGAAGGGTCCCGGCAGCCGGGGCCAGGCCTGGCCGTGCCGCCGAGGAGCGCGCGGAATTCTATTTGCTTACGGTGTGTATTAATAATCCTGAGTACATCGAGATGACCCAAGAATACCTTGGAAATGAACCGTTTACAAATACTAAGTACAAAGAAATCTTTAATGAATTACTTAAAGCTTATAAGGCAGAAGTGAAAAATATTATAGAGGCCTTATATCTAAATCTTCCGGAATCTTACAAAGAATTGATAGTATCTCTAAAAGAAAATAAGTATGAGATAGGCCCGGTAAATGAAGCTTTTGATCGATGGTATAAGACTTTAAGAGTAAGACAGATTAAATTGGAAATGGACGAGAACTTACTAAGATACAAAGAGGATGTGAATCTTTATAATGAAAAAGAAAAGCCTCTTAGAGAAGAGAAATCTAAGCTGGAGAACGACCTGATTCAAAAAAGTTTAGTAGAAAAAAAAGACCACCCCCGTTGACAATTGAATAGTCCGTACTTAGATTAAACGTGGTACGAAAAAATTGCTAAATAGTGATTACCGTTTAAATCTTCCGGTAAAAGAAAACCTCCCGATAACTTGCGGCTTTACAGCAAGTTGCGTGAGGTCGACTTTTCACCTGGCGGAGCGGCAGCCTTTCTCCCCCTTCCCGGAAAGCGCCAGAAATGTCCGTTGCCTCTGCAACCATCCGGCCTGCGAACACGTCAGTTAGATCGGCTTCGGCTCCCCACCACCGCAATCTTTTTCATTGTTCCCCACAAATTTCGAGCATCCTGCCCATGTATTCTGAGCCAACGTATCCTGAAATTGTCAAAGAGGTCTGACTGACAGATGGTTCGAACAGCTTCCAAAAGAGCCGCAGGCGGTAAAAAGGAAGATTCAGGGACCGGGATTCCCGGGCGTTTCTCCGTGGAAGCCGCCCAGGCGTTCAGGGACGGCGGCGAAACCAGCGAAGAAGACAAGCTGAACATGAGAAAGCGGCTGTTGCGCAGGAAAGAAATCGAGCCGATGAGCCGGCTGTCGGACGACCCGGTGCGGCTTTACCTCAAGGAGATGGGCCGCGTTCCACTGCTGGCGCGGGAGGACGAGATTGCGCTGGCCCGGGTGATAGAAGCGGGCCGCAAGAAAATCAAGAGCGCGGTGTTCGATTGCCTCCTGTCCTACCGTTTGCTGCTGGAGGAAAAAGAGCGTATCGAACGGGACAGCCTGGCGATCGAGGATTTCATCGAAACCGACCTCAGCGACTGGAAAGGCGGCTGGTTCGGCCAGCGGGAAAAGTCGCGGGTGGTCAGGCGGCTGAACGAAGCCGAAGCCAGTTACGCGAAGATTCTCGGTCTCACCTCCAGCCTGGACGGACTTTCGGAAAAACAATTGCGTCAGGTGGAAAAGGAGCTGGACGCCGAACGCCGGAGGCTCAAGCGGATGTTCATCCGCCTGCCGATCAACTTCATCCAGATCCAGCGCCTGGCTGACTCGATCCACGACATCAGCGCCGAACTGGGGGACCTGGCCCGGCGCGTCACCTACCTCGAACGGATCATCGACCGGGTGGAAAAGGCCGCCGAGCCGTTGACGGCGGCCAGGGTCCGCCAGTACCTGGCCCGCAAGGCCGCCATGGGGTATTTCGGCGACGCCAAGGCCGATGACCTGGCTCAGTACCGCGCTGAGATCGCCGCCCGCAAACGGCGCATGGAAGTAGAGTATGGACTGGGCTCCAGGGAATTCTCCCGCCTCAGCCACCGGATCGGCAAGTACACCGAGGCGGTGAACGAGGCCAAGCAGATGCTGATCAAGGCCAACGTGCGGCTGGTGATCTCCGTGGCCAAGCGCTACATACACCGCGGTTTGGAGTTCCTGGACCTGATCCAGGAAGGCAATAAGGGGTTGATGCGCGCCACCGAAAAGTTCGATCACACCAAGGGGTACAAGTTCAGCACTTACGCCACCTGGTGGATCCGCCAGGCCATCACCCGCGCCATCGCCGAACAGGCCAGGGTGATCCGCGTCCCGGTGCACATGATCGAGACCCTGAACAAGGTCAACCGCATAAGCTGGAAAATGGTACAGGAGTACGGTTACGAGCCCAAGCCCGAGCAAATCAGCGCCAGGCTGGGCCTGCCGCTGGACAAGGTGCGCGAAGTGATGAAGATCAGCCAGGAAACCATCTCGCTCAACGACTTCATCAAGGACAGCGGCGACAGCTCGATCGAGGACCTGATCGAGGATACGCAGACCGATTCGCCGGCCAAGACCGCGGCCTTTTCCATGCTGCGCGACCAGATCGCCAATGCCCTCAACACCCTCACCAGCCGTGAGGAAAAGGTGATCCGCCTGCGCTTCGGCATCGACGACGGCTGCCCCCGCACCCTCGAAGAAGTGGGCGCGATCTTCAACGTCACCCGCGAGCGGGTGCGCCAGATCGAATCCAAGGCGCTGAGCAAGCTGAGGCATCCCAGCCGCAGCGGAATCCTGCGAAAGTACATGTTCTTCAACTGATTGTTTCCCGCCTCACTCCGGCCAGATGTCCTCCCAGAATAAAGTTGACAAAGACCCTGCCAAAAGTTATTTTCAATTCCTTGTAATAGTCTTAGGACGAGCCCTCAGTGCCAGAGTATCGAGGGCCCATAGCTCAGTTGGTTAGAGCAGCGGACTCATAATCCGCCGGTCCGAGGTTCAAGTCCTCGTGGGCCCACCAGATATGGAAACTTGCGTGGGCGATTGGCTCAGCTGGTCTAGAGCGTCCGGTTCACATCCGGAAGATCACTGGTTCAAATCCAGTATCGCCCACCATAAATTTGAAAAAAACGATCATGGATAAATGAACCGTTCCAATCATAATCGAATCTGTCTGACAATCAGGCCTTTACACAAAAAGTGTACTGTCCCTCAGGGCAGTACACTTTTTTTTTGAGCAGGGAAAATTCCGGACTGCCGAAAGTGGTACAATCATTTTACACGGCTCAAGCGGGAGGAAGACGATGGTAGATATAGGGGTCCTGCTCGAGCTCCAGGATCTCGACCTCGATTTGCACCGTTTCCGGGATGAACGCGGGAATATACCCGAGCAGATCGGGGAAGTGGAAGGTGAATGCCACCGGGTGAAAGAGGAGCTCGAGGCCCAGGAAGCTGCCCTGAAGGCCCTGAAGGTGACCATTCGGGAGATAGAGGGTAAGGTCGCTCAGCTCGAAGAGCTGTCCAACCGTTACAAACAGCATCTCCTGACTGTCAAGACCAACCGCGAGTATTCGGCGCTGCTGACCGAAATCGAGGCCGCCAAGCAGGAAAAAGAAGAACTGGAAGACGTGATCCTGCAGAACCTGGAAAAAGTTGAATCCGCTACGGCCGGAATCCAGGAGACGAAGAATAAACTCGTGGAGCTGGAAAAACAGCGCCAGGAAAAAAAGATCGAGCTGGAGGGGCGGCTCAAGGACGTGAGCGGGGAAATCACTGGGCTGGAAAAGAAACGGGCAGAGCTTACGAAGCGGATTAACGGTAATATTCTGAGACAGTACGAGAGGATAATGAACTCCCGCGTCTCCCGCGCCGTGGTGCCGCTGCACAATGGGAGCTGCGGCGGGTGTTTTGCGCACGTCCCGCTGCAGATGGTGGCCAATATCCGGATCGGCAGCCAGGTTTACAACTGCGACTACTGCGGGCGGATCCTCTACTACGACGAAAAGCACGGAGTTTGACAATTTTGCCGGAGTGGAGCAGGCGGCCGCGGCTCGTCGTATCCGGCGGGCCGAGGAAAGTCCGGACTCCACAGGGCAGGATGCTGGATAACGTCCAGGCAGGGCAACCTGACGGAAAGTGCCACAGAAAACATACCGCCGGCAATTGCCGGTAAGGGTGAAAAGGTGCGGTAAGAGCGCACCGCCTGCCCGGTGACGGGCAGGGCAGGGCAAACCCCATCCGGAGCAAGGCCGAATAGGGGAGGAGAGGCGGCTCGTCTCGTTCGACTCCCGGGTAGGTCGCAGCGAGCGTGCGAAGTAATTCCACGCCCAGATGAATGGCCGCCGCCCGGCTCCCGCCGTTGGCGGGAGGGGGAACAGAATCCGGCTTAAGCTCCACTCCGGCAATACTGAAATAAGGCAATTTGTTCAATTAATTAATAAAGGCGTTCAACTGTTGAGAACCAGCAGACTGCAGCATCGCTGGATCAGCCCGGCGGTAGTGTACAACGAACGTATACTCGAGCTGGAAAAGCTGATCGGCCTGCACCCACTCGTCTGCCAGATTCTTGCCAACCGGGGATTCAGGAGTGTAGAGGAAGTCGAAAAGTTTCTTGAACCTTCGCTCGGAGACCTCTACGATCCGTTTCTCATGCTGGACATGGACCTGGCTGTCGAAAGGATTGCGCAGGCTCTGCACTCACGGGAGAAAATGGTCGTCTACGGCGATTACGACGTGGACGGGATCACTTCGATCTCCCTGGTGGTGCGCTACCTGCGTCAGCTCGGCGGCGACGTGGGCTATTACATTCCGCACCGCATGGTGGAGGGCTACGGGCTGAGCGAGGCGGGGCTGGACAGCGTCAGACGCATGGGCGCCAGCCTTGTGATCACGGTCGACTGCGGGATTTCGGCCCTGGAGGCGATAGACTACGCCCGCTCGATCGGCCTGGAGACGATAGTCACCGATCATCATGAGCCCAGCGAAGGATGTCTGCCGGACGCGGTGGCGATCCTCAATCCCAAAAAACCGGGCGACAGCTATCCGGAGAAGGAGCTGGCCGGGATCGGCGTGGCTTTTAAGCTCTGCCAGGGCCTGAGCGACAGACTCGGCGTAGGCCAGCACCAACTCTCCGAGCACCTCGATCTGGTGGCGATCGGCTCGATCGCCGACATCGTGCCGCTGCTGGGCGAAAACCGGATCTTCGCCAAGTTCGGCCTCGACAAGATGCGCACCTCGGAAAAGCCCGGCATCCGCGCCCTGATCGCCCTGGCTGGGCTGGAAGGCAAGCGGCTGGACAGCAGCGACATCGTCTTCTCCATGGCCCCCCGGATAAATGCGGTGGGACGGATGGGAGACGCCGAGCGCGGAGTACAGCTCTTCCTCACCGACGATATGGTCGAGGCAAACCGGCTGGCCGAAGTCCTCGAACAGGAAAACCGTTCCCGCCGGGAAGTGGACGCCCAGACCCTGAACGAAGCCCGGGAAGCGATCCTCGACCAGGTCGACCTCGAAAACCGCTGGACGATCGTGCTGCATTCGGAGAACTGGCACCCGGGCGTACTGGGCATCGTCGCCTCACGCATCGTGGAGGAATACTACCGGCCCACGGTGCTGATCAGCTTCGACGATTCCGGAGAAGGCAAGGGTTCGGCCCGTTCGGTGGCCAACTTCCATCTGCACAACGCCCTCAAGCGCTGCGCCGAACACCTCGAAGTCTTCGGCGGCCACAAGTACGCCGCCGGCCTGCAGGTTCGCCGTGATAAGCTGGAGGGTTTCATCGAGGCCTTTGACCGGGTGGCCCGCCAGATGATGGATGAGAGCGACCTGGTGCCGGAGATTTCCGTGGACCTCGAGATCGACCTGGCGGATGCCGATGAGCGGCTGCTGGTGAGTATCGACCGGTTTCGACCCTACGGCCCGGGCAATCCCAAGCCGGTGCTGGTGGCCGGCGAACTGTCGGTGGTGGGTTACCCCAAGATCGTCGGCACGAACCACCTGAAGATGCGGGTGCGCCAGGACGACCGCCAGCTCGACGTCATCGGTTTCGGCATGGCGGACAAGCTCAAGGAGATCAACACCGCCCGGGAAAAGATCAGTATCGCCTTCGTGCTGGAAGAAAACGTCTGGAACAACCAGCGGCAACTGCAAGCCAACCTCAGGGACATCAAGGTTTCCGACTGATGCGGATTATCGCCGGCAGTCTCGGCGGGCGCCGGCTCCCCTCTCCACGCGGCCGCCTCGTGCGGCCGGTCGGCGAGCGGCTACGGGAATCGGTCTTTTCCGCGCTGGGCCGGGCCTGCGAGGGCGCCGAGGTTGCGGACCTGTTTGCCGGCAGCGGCGCATTCGGCTTCGAGGCGCTCAGCCGGGGCGCAAACCGGGTGACTTTCGTCGAAAAGCGCCGGGAAATCGGCCGCCGGCTCGAGGATTCGGCCAGAGAGCTGGGGGTGAGGGAGTGCTGCAGCATCGTCTGCGCCGACGTCTTCGCCTACCTCTTCAGGCTCGAACGGCCCGCTTTCGACCTCGTGTTCGCCGACCCGCCCTTCGCGGCCGGTCTGGCCGACAGGGTTTTCACCTGGTGGCGGGATTATTCACCGGAGCAATCGATCCTGATCCTGAAATATCCTGCCGGCGAATCTTCTCCGGCCGTGGAAACCGGGGCCGGGCTGCTGAAGTCGGCCCGCTTCGGTGAAAGCGCCTACGCCATTTATCTCAACCAGCCGGATCAGAGACAGAACGGATGAAAACGGCAATTTATCCAGGCACGTTCGATCCCATCACTTACGGCCATCTCGACATCGCCCACCGGGCCCTCGGGATAGCCGACCGGGTGGTGATCGCCGTCGCCAGAATGACCGGCAAGTCCCCGGCCTTTACCTGGGAGGAGCGGGTGGAGATGATCCGGCAGTCGCTGCCGGAGCTGGGCCTGAACCTCGAAGTGGACTCTTTCGATGGCCTGCTGGTCGATTACGCGCGGCGTCGGGGAGCCCAGATGGTTATCCGCGGCCTGCGGGCGGTGAGCGATTTCGAGTACGAATTCCAGATGGCCCTGATGAACAAGAAGCTGGCCCCGGAAATCGAGGAAGTTTTCCTCACCGGCGACCAGAAATACATCTTTCTCAGTTCGAGTCTGGTGCGCGAAGTGGCCTCCCTGGGCGGGAACATTGCAGATTTCGTCACGCCGAATGTGGAAAAGATGCTCACCGAGCGGTTCCAGAAGAGCAAACCGGCCTGATTCGCCCGACTGACCCGGATGCCTGAGCTCAAATCGGACCCGCCCGCGATCACCGGGCGAATCCCGAGCGTTTCCCGTCTCGCGGCAGAGAGCTTACCGCGGCCGTACGACCTGCTCCAACCGGCGGCAAGTCCCATTCCCGCCGGCCTGATTTTTCGGCCGCCGCATTGTTTTTCTTGATTTTTCGGGAAGTGTCAATTATGTTATTATCAAGAGTGGGGCAAGCCCCACTCTTTTTTTTCAGTCTCACCTCTCCCGGTACGGAAGAAGCGCTGAAGGGAGCAGGGTAGTGGATATCGAGCGGACGCTGTTTTCGATCTGCGAACCCGTGCTTGCCCGCGCCGGCTACGAGCTGGTCTGGGTGCAGGTTTCGGGCGCCGGGAGTACACGTAAAAAGGCGGCCTTGTACATAGACTCCGAGGGTGGGGTGAGCGTGGAGGATTGCGCCATTGCCAGCCGCCTGGTCGACCGGATGATCGAGGAAAACGAGGTGTTCGATGCAGCCTACGTGCTCGAAGTCTCCTCTCCCGGATTCGACCGGCCGCTCTTCAAGCCGGCCGACTACCAGCGATTCGCTGGCAGCAAGGCACGGATTATGCTTCGTCGGGACATGGAGGGCCGGCGCAAGTTCACCGGGCTTCTGTGCGGCCTGGAGGAAGACGGACAGGTGGTAATCGAGTTGGAGGACGGACGGATCGAGCGCATACCCCTGGACAACGTGCATAAGGCCAACCTCGTCTACGAATGGAAATAAGTAACCGGGCCGCTTCAGGCGCCGGCAGTGACGGTTCGAACCTATTCACCACAAATAAAATCCCGGGGATATCAAGATGGCTGTCAATCCGATTGTAGATGCCTTCACTGAGATAGCGCGCGAGAAAAACATCGGGCGCGAAGAGCTCATCGAGATGATAGAGGCTGGCCTGGTGGCTGCTGTGCGCCGGAAATACGGCGTCGGCTGCGAGGTCGAGGTGAAGATCGAGTCGATCTCGGGGCGGATCGACATCCGTGTGGGCCGCGTGGTGGCCGAAGAAGTGACGGACCCCAGCGCCCAGGTTTCACTGGCCGAGGCCGGCGGCCAGCAGGAAAATATTAAGGTGGACGATGTCCTCTGGCAGGAGGTCCCGTTCACCGTGTTCGGCCGCAACGCCATCCAGGCCGCCAAGCAGGTGGTGATCCAGCGGATCCGCGAGGCCGAGCGCGATAAAATCCGGGCCGAATATTCAGGAAAGATCGGCGATCTGCTTTCCGGCACCATCCAGCAGGTGGAGCGCGGCAATTACATAATCTTTCTCAACAAGCAGACCGAAGCGATCCTGCCGATGAAGGAAGTCAACCGCAAAGACCACTTCAAGCAGGGTGATCCGATGCGGGCGGTGCTGATCGACATCCGCGAAACCACCAAGGGGCCGCAGCTCATCCTCAGCCGCACCAGCGAGATGTTCCTCAAGGCCCTCTTCCAGCTCGAGGTGCCGGAAATCTACCAGGGGATCATCGAGGTCAGGAGCGTGGTGCGCGAAGCCGGCAGCCGCAGTAAGATCGCTGTTTATTCAAACGACGACCACATCGACCCGGTGGGCGCCTGCGTGGGCCTTAAGGGCAGCCGGGTGCAGGCCGTGGTCAACGAGCTGGGGGGAGAACGGATCGACATCATTGCCTACAGCGATGACCCGCAGGAGTTCGTCCGCGCCGCCCTCAACCCGGCGAAAGTCTACCGCACCATGATCGACCGCGAGGAAAACACCGTGACCGCGGTGATTGAGGATGAGCAGCTGTCGCTGGCGATCGGCAAGAACGGACAGAACGTGCGCCTGGCCAGCCAGCTCAGCGGCTGGAAGATCGACCTGGTGCAGAAGAAGGATTTCCTCGCCCAGCGTGAAGAAATACTCACCGGTGTATTCGGCGGCGCCAAGACCGACAAGGAGAAGCCGGGGGAGCAGAAGAAGCCCAAAGAGGTCGCCGTGGCCGGCGGAGTCGAGGCTGGGGCTAAGGCGAGGGGAGGAGCGGCCGAGGAAGAGCAGAGTGCCTACGGCGGCATGGATGCCAACCAGCTCACCGAAAAACAACGCGATATTCTGGATGACCTGCCGGTGGAAGATTTCCCGATCTCGCTGATTGACTCTTTCACCCCGGCCCTGCGCGAGCGTCTCGAAGAAGCCGGTTATGACACCTTCTACAAGCTGGTTCTGGCCACCCAGGAACAGCTCTGCGATATCAAGGGAATCGGCAAGCAGACAAGCAGCAAGGTCAAGGAAGTGGTGGATTTTCTGATCGAGCATTACGAGGAAGAGGTGGAGGCGGAGGAAGAATGAGTCGTTTGTGGGACGAACAGGCCCGCTGACTGCGCCAAATTGTTTACAAAAGATATTGAGAATGCTATCTTATTAAGAATTTCCATTTTCGTCTGTCTTTCCGGCGGGCGGTGTACTACTATCCGTGGCCCATCCACGGGAGAAAGCTGTGAGTGCATTGAGAGTATATAAGTTAGCCAAGGACTTGGACATCTCGAGTGAGGCGCTGGTCAAGCTCCTGGAAGAAATCAACCGGCCGGTGCCCGGTCATATGAGTACGATCGACGAGGAGACGGTTGGCCTGATCAAGGAGAAACTGGCGGAAGCCAAAGCCGAGGTCAGGGAAAAAATAGAGAAGAAAAAGAAGATGGGAGGCCCCAGGAAGAAAGAGCGGGAACAGCCGAAAGTGGCGAAAGTTGCGGCTGAAGAAGAGGAAGAAATCGAGGAAGTTCCGCGGCGCCGCGAAACCAAGGTCGTACGGACTGTGAAGCGCAAGCGCGGGAAAGAGGGCGGTAAGGAAGGTGTGGAAGAGGAAGAGGCACCGAAACTTCACGGCCGGAAAAAGAAGAAAAAGAAAAAAATCAGCCAGAAAGTGATCGCCGAAAATATCCGCCGCACCCTGGCTAAAATCGATGCCGGCGGGGTTCGCAAAAAGAGGCGCCGGCGGGGTACCGGTGGGGTGGTTCAGGTCGAGGAGGTCCCGGAAGAAAACAGAATCAAGGTCATGGAATACATCTCGCTGGCAGAGCTGAGCGACATGATAGACGTTCCCGCCAGCAAGTTGATCAGCGCCTGCATGGATCTGGGCCTGATGGTCACAGTCAACCAGCGGCTCGATTTCGAAACGATCAACCTGATCTGCGAGGGTTTCGGCTTCAAGGCGGTGAGGGACGCGGAGTACGGCCACGACATTCTCGAAGAAGTCGCCCGGGAAGAACAGGAGAAGCACAGCGACATTCGCCCGCGCCCGCCGATCGTGACCGTCATGGGTCACGTCGATCACGGCAAAACCACTCTGCTCGATTACCTGCGCAAAAGCAACATCATCGCCGGTGAATCCGGCGGAATCACCCAGCATATCGGCGCCTACCATGTAATCACCGAGAGCGGCCCGGTCTGTTTCCTCGACACCCCGGGCCACGAGGCCTTTACTTCCATGCGCGCCCGGGGCGCCCAGGTCACCGACATCGTGATCCTGGTGATCGCCGCCGACGATTCGGTGCAGCCGCAGACGGTGGAGGCGATTAACCACGCGCGCGCGGCCGGCGTGCCGATGATCGTGGCCATCAACAAGATCGATCTGCCCACGGCCAATCCCGGCCGGGTGAAGCAGGAGCTGTCCCAGCAGGGCCTGTTGATCGAGGAATTCGGCGGCAACGTGCTGTGCGCCGAGATCAGCGCGAAGAAGGGCACGGGTGTAAAACACCTGCTGGAATTGATTCTGCTGCAGGCCGAGGTGATGGAATTGACCGCCCAGTACGGCGGCCTGGCCCGCGGCGTGGTGGTGGAAGCCAAGCTCGATCGCGGCATGGGGCCGATGGCCACCGTGCTGGTCACCGGCGGTACTTTCGAAGTGGGCAATCCATTCGTCTGCGGAATGGTGGCCGGCCGGGTGCGGGCGATACGCTCGGAGCGCGGAGACAATCTGAAAACGGCGGGTCCCGCCCTCCCGGTCCAGATACTCGGCTTCGACGGCGTGCCCCAGGCGGGCGACGGCTTCCAGGTGGTCCGCGATGAGCGTGAGGCCAAGGAAATCGCCAATGTGCGCCAGCGCCTCAAGCGCGAACAGGATTTCAGCCGACATCACAAGGTGACCCTGAACCAGCTGTTCCAGCGGATCGAGTCCGGCGAAGTGCAGAATTTGCACCTGATCATCAAGGGCGATGTGGACGGTTCGGTGGAGGCCCTCTCCGATTCGCTGGAAAGGCTTTCCACGGCTGAGGTGAAGGTGGAAGTAATCCACCGCGGAGTGGGCGCGATTACCGAAAACGACGTCATCCTCGCCTCGGCCAGCAACGCCATCGTCATCGGCTTCCACGTCCGGCCGGACAACCGGGCACGCGAGGCGGCGCAGCGGGAAGGCGTGGACATCCGGCTCTACCGGGTGATCTACGAGGTGGTGGACAGCGTGCGCCAGGCAATGGAGGGCATGCTGTCAATGGAGGAAAAGGAGCACCTGGAAAGCTCGATCGAGGTGCGCGAGATATACAAGATCTCGAAAATCGGAATCGTTGCCGGCTGCCACGTCACCAGCGGCAAGGTAAGCCGCGGCCACCGGGCCCGTCTCTACCGCGAAAGCGTGGAAGTCTGGGAGGGTACTATTTCCAGCCTGCGCCGCTTCAAGGATGACGTGCGGGAGGTGCAGGCCGGCTATGATTGCGGTATCCGTCTGGAGAATTTCCTGGACCTCAAGGCCGGCGACGTGCTCGAAACCTACACGGTCGAAGAGGTCAAGCGCCAGCTCAGCAGTCAGACGTCTCAGTGACGCGCCGGGGCCAGCATGGCATTAGTGGTCGGTGTCTGCACTTATGAGCTTTACCTGGAGGGCATCCACTCGCTCAAGGCCAAGCGGGGAGTGCTCAAGCGCCTCAAGGCCCGGATCGCCGGCAAGTTCAACGTCTCCGTGGCCGAAATCGAGGCCATGGACAGCTGGCAGCGCTCCACCGTGGCGGTGGCCCTGGTCAGCAACGAACAGCGCTTCGCCAACCAGGTGCTCTCCAAAGTCTCGGAGCTGGTGGCGGCCAGCGGCGAAGTGATGCTGGTCAGCCAGAAGATGCAATTTCTATAAATGACGAATAATTCATATAAGAGAAGCGACCGCCTCGGTCACCAGCTTCAGCGGGAGATCGGTAAGGTTCTCCAGTTCGATGTGCGCGATCCCCGCCTGCAGTTTGTCACTATCACCGAAGTTCGCCTCTCGGCAGACCTGATGGACGCGACAGTCTTCGTTTCGATAATGGGTGAGAACCGGGAAGAGGTATTCAACAGGGTCGAGCATGCCGGAAGTTTCATCCGGTCACGCACCGCCCAGCGCTGCTATTTGAAATTCGTTCCCAGGCTGAACTTTAAGCTCGACACCACCCTCGAAACAGCGGCCCGGATCGAGAATCTGATCGATCAGGTCTGCGGTGGGGACGGCCGGGACGCCACTGCCGGAAACGAGCCCCGGTAGGGAGCCCGGAGAAAATAGATGGACAAGCGGCGCCCAGAGATGGTCCACCGCAGCGGCGTGCTGGCCGTGAACAAGCCCGCCGGGCCGACCAGCCACGATGTGGTCGACCGCCTCCGCCGGCTGCTGAACGTGCGCAAAGTCGGACATGCCGGCACGCTCGATCCGGCTGCGGAGGGATTACTGATCCTCTGTATCGACGGCGCGACCCGGTTCTCCGGCTACCTGAGCGGTCTGGACAAGACTTACCGGGCCACTTTGCGGCTGGGCAGCGCCACCGCCACCGACGACGGCGAGGGCGAAGTCCTCACCCGCTACGATGGCGAGTTGGCGCCGGTCCTCGCCGGGGGTCGGCTGGAGGAAGCGGTCGGCTCTTTTGTGGGTGAAAGCCTTCAATTACCGCCGGCTTACAGCGCCAAAAAAGTGGAGGGTGTACCGGCTTACAAGCTCGCCCGGCGCGGCGAAAGTCCCAGGCTCGAGCCGGCGGCCGTGCATGCGGAACGGATTGAAATAACCGGAGTAGCCCTGCCGGACGTAAGCGTGGAAATCGACTGCTCGTCCGGGTTTTACCTGCGGGCCCTGGCCCGCGACCTCGGCCGGAAACTCGGCTGCGGCGCGCACCTGGCGAATCTGGTGCGCACGCGGATCGGTGATTTTACCTTGGAGCGGGCGGTCTGGTTGGGCGATCTGGTCGGCGGCCGGGGTGTCGAAATAGTGGATCAGAAGCTGGTTGCGCTGGAAGACGCTCTTTCGTTTCTCCCGGCGGTTCGGCTCAGCTCTTCCGGCCGGGAAAAAGTCTGGTTCGGCAGGCAGGTGGCCCTCGGCACTCCGGACGTAGCCGGAGCGGATGAGACGGCCGGCGCCCAGCCTCCGGGCCTGGTGCAGATGCAGGACGCCGAGGGCGGCTTCCTGGGTGTGGCCCTGGTTCAGAGAGTCGGCAGGCAGGCCGGCAGTCTCAGGCCCAGGCGGCTGTTGCGGGAAGCATTTCCGCACGCGGATGCGGGTATCCAGGGCCGCTGAACGACATAGGCAAGCGGTGCTGACCGGCCGGGCGCAGGTCCCGGAGGCGGCAGAGGATAGATGGCAGAATTCAAGGATAGAGTTTCGCCGGTACTTGGCGAAAAGGTCAGCACGGCGGTGACCGTCGGTACGTTCGACGGCCTGCACAAGGGGCATCTGAGCATCCTGGAGGAATTGCGCAAGGCGGCCGGCAAGAGAGGCCTGAGCTCGATGGTGATCACTTTCGATCCCCATCCGCGGCAGGTGCTTCAGCCCGAGGCCCGTATCCGGCTGCTCAGCTCCACCGAAGCCAAGATCAAGCTCTGCGCCGAACTGGGTATCGATTACGTCACCGTGCTCGAATTCAACCGGGAGCTGTCGCAGGTCACCGCCGAAAGGTTCGTGATCGACTACCTGATCGGCCGCTACAACATGAAGTGCCTGGTGATGGGCTACGACCACGCTTTCGGCCGGGACCGGCAGGGTGGGGAAAAAGTCCTGCGGGAACTGGTGAAAGTTTACGACTATGACCTGATCAAGGTTCCGCCGGTCATAATCGACGGGCGGCCGATTTCCAGTTCCTGGGTCCGTTCCCGCCTGGAGGACGGCGACCTGAAGACCGTGGCCAGGCTGCTGGGCCGCTTTTATTCATTCAGCGGCACGGTGGTGGCCGGGGCCGGACGGGGCAAGAAGCTGGGTCACCCGACGGCGAATCTCGAGCCGGTGGAGGCGGGCGGACTCGAGCTGTTTCCCGATGGAATCTACGCGGCGGCCGTGGACCTGGAAGGCGAAATGCTGCCGGGAGCGCTGCATCACGGGCCCCGGCCCACGTTCGATGAAACCGAAAGCACGCTTGAGCTCAACCTCTTCGACTACTCGGGCAACCTTTACGGCAGAACGCTCGAAGTGTTCGTGATCGAGAGGATCAGGCCGATCCTGCGTTTTGACAGTGCGGATGCGCTGACCAGGCAGATGGATGCCGACGACGAAGAGGTCAGGCGGGTCTTCGAAAAAATGAGATCTTCCACGGCCGCACTTCGCCGTGCTGTGTAATGGAATTGACGCAGTCAATCCTACATAAACGTTTGTGGAGGAATTTGCATGAGCATCACCAGGGAGGCCAAGGCGGAAGTTATCCGGAACTTCCGGAAGCATGACACGGACGTGGGCGGCGCGGAAGTCCAGATTGCGATTCTGACCGAAAGAATCCGCAATCTCACCGAGCATTTCAAGATCCACAAGAAGGACTTTCATTCCAGGCGCGGCCTGCTGCAAATGGTGAGCCAGCGCAAGAGGTTGCTGGAGTACCTGCGCAACAATGACTATGATTCTTACAAGCGGATACTCGAAAGCCTCAATCTCAGGAAATAGTCCTGCTGGACTGGAACCAACCGTCCGGGACTTGCCCGGGCGGTTTTCGCTGTTGATGGACCGCGCACCCGTTTTCAGCTTCGGGCGGCCGTTCCGTTGATGAAGTGGATGAAGACAATCACAGTTGTTGGAAGGAAATGATGATTCATAGAGTTGAAAAAATTATCGGCGGCAGGAAACTCACTCTCGAGACCGGCCGCATGGCCAAGCAGGCCCACGGTGCGACGTTTCTTCAGTACGGAGAGACCGCCGTGCTGGCTACCGTGGTGGAAAGCAAGGACCCCAAGGAGGGCGTCGACTTTCTGCCGCTTTTCGTTGACTACCGCGAACGCTCCTATGCCGGAGGCAAGATACCGGGCGGCTTTTTCAAGCGTGAGGGCCGTCCCAGCGACCGGGAAGTGCTCTACGCCCGTTTGATCGATCGGCCGATCCGGTCGCTGTTCCCGGACGGCTATCACTACGATGTGGTGGTGATGGTCACCGTGCTCAGCTCCGACCAGGAGAATCCGGCCGATGTGCTGGGCATGATCGGAGCCTCGACCTCGATAGCGCTCAGCCAGATTCCCCTTACCGACATGGTCGCGGCCGTTCGGGTGGGTTATCTCGACGGCAATTACGTCCTCAATCCCACCTGGGAGCAGACCGAAAAATCCCAGCTCAACCTGGTGGTGGCCGGGACGAGAAAGACGATCGTAATGGTCGAGGGCGGAGCCCAGGAACTGCCGGCGGACCTCGTTCTGGGTGGACTCAAGTTCGCACAGGGCGGGATCGGCGAAATCATCGACCTGATCGAGCAGATCGCCGCGCAGGCCGGTGTGCCCAAGCGCCAGTTCGTCCCGCCGGCAGTGAATCAGGCGCTCCTGGAGAGGGTCCAGTCCAGGGTGGAGTTGCCCTTGGAACAAATCCTCTCGATCAGTGACAAGGTGGAGCGGGAAACCCGCTACGCGGACCTGGTGGCTGAAGTGGAGCGCGACCTCGAGGACGAATTTCCCGAGCAGGAGGGGGAGATTGCGCTCGTGGTGGGCGACATTGAGAAGAGGAAGATGCGCAGGATGGTCCTCCGGGAAAGCCGGCGCATCGATGGCCGCCGGATGGACGAAATCCGGCCGATCACCTGCGAGCTGCAGGTGCTGCCGCGCGTGCACGGGTCGGCGCTGTTTACCCGCGGCCAGACCCAGGCGCTCGCCTCGGTCACTCTCGGCACCTTCATCGACAGCCAGGTTATCGACGGGATCGAGCAGCCCGAGTATCGCAAGGAATTCATGCTGCACTACAACTTCCCCTCTTTCAGCGTGGGTGAGCCGGGGATTCCCCGGGGACCGGGACGGCGCGAGATCGGCCACGGCGCGCTGGCTGAAAGGGCCCTTTTGCCCGTGATCACTCAGGATGAAAGCTTTCCCTACACGATCAGGCTCGTCTCCGATATTCTTGAATCCAACGGTTCGAGCTCTATGGCTTCGGTTTGCGGCGGCTCGCTGGCGCTGATGGACGCCGGCGTACCGATCACCAAGGCTGTGGCCGGGATCGCCATGGGCCTCGTCTACGAACCGGAGGGTGCGGCGATCCTCAGCGACATCCTCGGCGTCGAGGACCACCTGGGAGACATGGATTTCAAGGTGGCAGGCACGCGCGATGGGATCACCGCCTTCCAGCTCGACAGCAAAATCGGCGGCATCCCTCTGGAGGTGCTGGAGCGCGCCATGCAGCAGGCGGTGCACGGCTACAACTCGATTCTGGAGATCATGAACCAGGCGATCTCCAGCCCGCGTCCGGCGATCAGCCCGTACGCGCCGAGGATCTATACCCTGAAGATTCACCCGGACAAGATCCGCGAAGTGATCGGCCCCGGGGGCAAGATTATCCGCAAGATCGTCGAGGAGACCGGAGCCAAGATCGATATCGAGGACGACGGTACGGTGACGATCGCCTCCAGCGACGAGAAAGCCTGCAAGGAAGCGATCCACCGCATCGAGGACATCGTCCAGGATCCGGAGGTCGGCCGGATCTACGACAGCGTGGTCAAGACGGTCACTTCCTTCGGTGCATTCGTCGAGTTCCTGCCGGGCCGCGAGGGCCTGGTGCATATCTCCGAACTCGAAAAGCAACGGGTAAACGATATCGACAAGGTGGTCAAGGTGGGTGACCGCTTCCCGGTCAAGCTGGTCGGCATCGACAAGCAGAACCGGGTGAGACTTTCCAAGGTGGCCGCCATGGATGACCTGGCAGGCAAACAGTAGGCGGTGCGGCCCTCGAACGCAGGGGAACAATGAAGGAAGACGTAAGGAGAATCGTGGAAGACAACGGGATGCGTATCCTGCTGGAGCGCATCCCTCACGTCCGTTCCTGCTCCGTCGGGTTGTGGATCAACCGGGGCAGCCGGCACGAACCGCCTGACAAGATCGGAATCAGCCACTTCCTCGAACACATGGTGTTCAAGGGAACCCCCAGGCGTTCCGCCCGCGAAATAGCCTCCGCCGTCGAATCGGTCGGCGGCAGTATCGACGCCTTTACCGGCAGGGAATACACCTGTTTCTACGCCAAGGTGCTCGATGAGTACGTGGACCTGGCGGTGGACGTGCTGGGCGACCTGGTGCACGAACCCACGTTCACCGAGGAGAACATCGAGCGCGAAAAGAACGTGGTCTACGAGGAGATCCGCAACATGGAGGATACTCCCGACGACCTGATCCATCAGCTCTATTCGCAGGTGATTTGGGGCGACGGGCCGTTGGGCTATCCGCTCCTGGGTACTTACGATACAGTCGGCGCTCTCGCCAGCCAGGATGTCCGGAATTACCTGAACGGCCAGTACGTCGCTCCCAACGTGGTCGTCGCCCTGGCCGGTAACATCGACTACGCCGCCACTCTGGAAATCCTGCGCCGCAACCTTGATTTCCTCGATGACCGGCTGGTGGCCGGCAACGGTCCCGGCCCCGGCGACGGGGAAATTTCTCCGGTCGAGCTCCGGCCCCGGTTCCAGCACCTTGACCGCGACTGCCAGCAGACCCATCTCTGCCTGGGCACGGTGAGCTTCGCCCATTCCGACCCCCGCCGCTACGCGTTGCTCTTGTTGAGCAACATCGTGGGAGGGGGAATGAGCAGCCGCCTGTTCCAGCGCGTGCGCGAGGAAGAGGCGCTGGCCTACGTGGTCTACAGCTTTCAGCAGTTCTACATCGACACCGGCCTGTACGGGGTCTATATCGGCACCGAGCCGAAGCGGCGGGACCGGGCAATGGAAGTGGTGCGCCAGGAGTATGCCAGGCTGCTGGACCAGGGGGTGACCGACCAGGAGCTCGACCATGCCAAGAACCAGCTCAAGGGGCAGCTTCTGCTGGGTCTGGAAAGCACCACTACCCGGATGTTCAGGCTGGCCAATTTCGAGATCAACGGGGAGGGATACCAGACGGCCGACGAGGTTATCCGCCGGATCGAATCGGTCACCATTGCCGACCTCCACGACGTGGCCCGCCTCATCCTCGACCCGAACCGCATCTTCACCGTGTCGCTGGGACCCAACCACGGCTGATTCCGGAACACTTCGGGAAATCCTGCACTACCCCGGCTGTTTTGACAGCGGGGTTTATTTTTATATATTGAACTTAGCAGTATTTAATTCAGGGAATCCCGACCGCAGATGGAAACTACGAGGCGGAGCGCGTCGGCTGGCCGCAGCCGCCGACAGCGTAAAAGACTGGGGCAGCATTTCCTGAAAGACCGGTCAGTGGTCCGGCGGATAATCGAGGCGCTGGAACCCCTCCAGGAGGCGCACGTACTGGAGATCGGAGCGGGCCGGGGCGCCCTGACCGGGGAGCTGACCGGGCGGGCCGGCCGTCTCACCGCTCTCGAACTGGACTCCAGCCTGGCCGGACGGCTCGAACTGGAGTTCACCTCTTCGCCCCGGGTGACCGTTCTGAGATCCGATGCCTCGGCTTTTGACTACTCGGCCTGGGCGCAGGCGGCCAAGCCGGAGCGGCCGGTGATCGTGGGAAACATCCCCTACAGCATCACCAATGCCCTCCTGCACGCGCTGATCGCTCACGGCGGGTCACTGGGCACCGTAGTGCTGATGCTGCAGGAGGAAGTGGCGCGGAGAATTACCGCCCAGGCAGGCGGCAAGCCTTACGGTATGCTGACAGTGCTGGCGAACTATCATGCCGCGGTGGATTATCTTTTCGCAGTCAAGAGAGACTCTTTTGCGCCGCCGCCCGCAGTGGATTCGGCCGTGGTGAGGTTCGATTTTGGCCGGCCGCACCGGCCGCGGGCCCGGGACGAGCGGTCCTTCGAGTTTCTGGTGCGCAGGTTGTTCGACCAGCGGCGCAAGCAGGTGCAGAAAATCCTGCGCCTGACTTCCCAGTTCGCTCTCGGTCCGGACTCGCTCGCCAGTCTGGCCGTGGCCACTGGGATCGATCTTTCAAGCCGGCCGGAACGGCTTACCGTGGACCAGTTCGTCCGGCTGTCGGATGCGCTGGCCGAAAGCGAAAGCTGAGCGGCGGGCTGACTTACTGGTATGAATATTGCTACAAATTATCGCGGAAAATCGTGCTTTTCCCGCTTTCAGGCTGAATCCCGGCGGGCGGACAACTTGAAGAACGGAGTCTAAATGAACAGTCAGCTCGGAAAGCCCAAAGTAAGCAAGCTCGAACTGGAGCGATTCGAGCAGGCTCAGAAGCCTGAAAAAAACTTAGAGATCAAACGGCTCAACGACATCACCCTGGAGCTGCGCGCTGAACTGGGACAGAGTAAAGTACCGCTGAAAGAAATCCTTAGCTGGAAGAAGGACGCTATTATCACGCTCGACAAGCTCGCGGGTGAGAACGTGGACATTTACATCCAGGGCATACGTTTTGCCAGCGGTGAAGTGCTGGTGGTGGAAGACAACTTTGCGGTGCGTCTCACCGAACTGCTCAGCTACATCGAGCGGGTCAAGCTGGGACTTGGCCGGGCCACTGAGTAGCCTGCCGGAGCCGGCCCGGGCGTCTCCCGCCGCATCCCGAGAATCTCACAGCCGTTCGGAAAAATTGCCGCCATGTCTGGGGAAGTTAAAAACCTGCTCATTACCGGACCCTTCCTGATTGCCCTTCTGGTTCTGCTGTTCTGGCTCTTGCGAGCCCTGATCCCCACCCGTCGGGATATCATCAGGCAGCAGACCCAGGACAAGTTCGATCTGGCCGGCTACGAAAGCATCGAATCGATCCGGCGCAAAGAGTACTCGGTGATCGGGCTGAGCGTGTTCGTCGTCCTGCTGGTACTGGGGGTGATCGGTGGAATGGGCTACCTTCTGTTCAGCTCGGGGATGAGCGCGATGGCCAGTGACATCCAGGGAATGAACACGATTCTGATGTACGTGCCGGCGGTTATTTTCCTGATACTGATCGTCGCGGGTTCGACTACCTACATCAAGCGCCAGCAGCATACCATGAAGGAATACAAGGTTTTCCAGACCAACCGAGCCAATGCGATCCAGGAGTATCAGGCCAAACGGGCGGGGAAAACCAAGGAAGAACAGGACGCGGAGAAAAAGAAGGGGAAACCGGCTCCGAAGAAAACCACGCCTGCTCCGGCGAAACCGGCCCGGAGGACTGGTAAATAAAAATGGTGGATTAAGAACCCTCGGTTTGCCGTCCTGGCGATCTTTCAAGAAAAAACGGCGGAAAGGCTGTCGCCTTCCGCCGTTTTCATTTTCGGATAACTGGCCGACTCCGGTCAGAAATTCAGCTTGGCCATATTGTTCCTGACGTCTTCGGCGGATTTGTGCAGGGCCGCCCGGTCCTGGTCGCTCAGCTCCAGTTCGATCACCTCCTCCACTCCCCGGGAGCCGAGTTTTGCCGGGACGCCGACATAGACGTCTTTCAAGCCGTACTGGCCGGTAAGCCAGCAGGCGCAGGGTAATATGCGTTTCTTGTCGTTGACCACGGAATCGACCATCTCGACCACCGCCGCGGCCGGCGCGTAATAAGCGCTGCCGGTCTTGAGGTACTTGACGATTTCGGCCCCGCCGTCGCGGGTGCGCTGCACCAGGCGTTCGATTGCGGCCTGGTCCAGCAGCTCGCCGATCGGCACCCCGGCCACCGTGGTATAACGCACGAGCGGCACCATCGAATCACCGTGGCCGCCGAGCACCATGGCGCTGATGTCCCTGACCGACACGTGCAGCTCCAGCGCGATAAATGACCGGAAGCGGGCCGTATCCAGCACACCCGCCATGCCGAACACTTTCCGGGCCGGGAAGCCCGTGACCTTCATCAGCGCATAAGTCATCACGTCGAGCGGGTTGGAGACCACGATCACGATCGCCTGCGGGCTCGTGTTTTTCAGGTTCTCAGCCACCGACTTGACGATCTTAGCATTGGTTTCCTGCAGGTCGTCGCGGCTCATGCCGGGCTTGCGCGGCAGGCCGGCGGTGACCACCACGATGTCGCTGTCGGCGGTATCCTTGTAGTCGTTGGTGCCCACGCAGCGGGTGTCGAAACCCTCAATGGGCGCCGACTCCCACAAATCCAGGGCCTTACCCTGCGGGATACCCTCGACGATGTCCAGGACCACTACTTCGTTGGCCAGCTCTTTTTCCACGATCTTGCAGGCAGTGGTCGCACCGACGTTGCCGGCGCCGATTACCGAGATTTTCATCGGGTCTCCCTCCATTAATGACTGATATGCCGGATTAAAGGTAACGGACGTTGAACAGTATATTAGGAAAAGCCCGGCTGATATGCAAGAATTGAGTGGCGATGGGAGAATTAGCGGGAGAGAAAGAGAACGGGTGCAAGAGTCGCTCAGGTGACTTTGCCCCACGGGTAGTTTTTCTCGAAGGCCTCGGCGAAATCGAAAACGTTCTTGAAGTCCTGTTTGCTGTCCTGGTCGGTTTTGGTAAGCTGCTTGGCGGCGATGAGGTTGAAGACGATCTCGCCGATGTCCTCGGTGCTGGTGATTCCCCAGTATTCGAGCACGGTGCGGGCGAGAGGTCCGTAAAGCTCGAGAGCCCGCCTGCGGCAGCCCTTGCTGAGCTCCTGGCCAGTGACGTGCCGCACCTCATCCAGGCTCTCGATCAGGTTTCTCAGCGAATCCAGAACGAAAACGTAGGCTTCCTTGCTGTACTGCGGGTTTTTTTCGATCAGTTCGTCGAGGAAATCGTATTTCTCAGGGAAGTCCCACATGGCTCGGTCCCGCCGGAGACAGCCTTCACGTAAAGTACATCAGGGCGCAATCATTATCTAATATTAGTCGTTCCGCCTTTCTTGTCAATGCCGCCCTGGGCCTGATTGGAGACATTCTACTTTATAAAGGCAGACTAATCCGTTTTGCAACAACTTTCCTCATGAACCAGGGCGATTTCCAGAAGTTCCCTGACGTTGTCCACCGGATCGAACTCGAGTTCCCGGGTGACCTCCTCGGGCAGGTCGGTCAAATCTTTTTTGTTTTCGGCCGGGAGCACCACCCGCTTTATTCCAGCCCGATGCGCGGCCAGCACTTTTTCCTTGATCCCACCCACCGGCAGCACTTTGCCGCGCAGGGTAATTTCTCCGGTCATGGCCACCTCGTGGCGCACCGGGACCCCGGAGAGAAGGCTGGCCAGGGCGGTGAGGATCGCCACGCCCGCGCTCGGACCATCCTTGGGAGTGGCACCGGAAGGCACATGCAGGTGGATGTCGTAGCTGGTGAACGATTCCTCGTCGATCCCGAACGCCCGGCGGTTGGCGCGCAAGTAGCTGTAGGCCGCCATCGCCGATTCCCGCATCACTTCGCCGAGCTGGCCGGTGAGTTCGAAATTTTTCTGGCCCTCCATCTTGAGCGCTTCCACGAAAAGGATTTCGCCGCCGTAGGCGGTCCAGGCCAGAGCGGTGGCTACTCCCACTTCCGGGCTGCGGCCGGCGGTTTCGGGCAGGAATCTGGTCGGACCCAGGTAATCGGAGAGCTCCTGGGGCAGCACCCTGGAATGAAACTCGCCCTCCAGCAGCGCCAGGGCCGTCTTGCGGCATAAGGTGGAAATGGAGCGTTCCAGTTCCCGTACACCCGATTCCCGGGTATAGCGGTTGATTATCTCCAGCAGGGTCCGGTCCGGCAGCTTCAGCAGGCCGTCCCCGGCCAGGCCGTTTTCTTCGAGCTGGCGCGGCATCAGGTGCTGCCGGGCGATCTTGAGCTTTTCGGCCGGCGTATATCCGGCCATTTCGATTATTTCGAGCCGGTCGCGCAGGGCGTACGGGATCTGGTGGTAGAGGTTGGCCGTGGCGATGAAAAATACCTTGGAGAGGTCGAAATTGATTTCGAGGTAATGGTCGCTGAAAGTGGAGTTCTGGGCCGGATCGAGCACTTCCAGAAGGGCGTTGGCCGGGTCCGAGCGGTGATCGGAGCCCAGCTTGTCGATCTCGTCCAGCATCATCACCGGGTTGTTCTCTCTCACCCGGCGCAGCAACTGGATCAGACGGCCGGGCATGCTGGCGATGTAGGTGCGCCGGTGCCCCCGGATTTCCGCCTCGTCCCGGATCCCGCCCAGGGCGATCCGGCAGAACTTGCGGCCCAGGGACCGGGCGATGGATTTGCCCAGGCTGGTCTTACCCACGCCCGGCGGACCCACGAAACAGAGGATGGGACCCTTGGAGTCCTGCTTGAGCTGACGTACGGCCAGAAACTCGACTATCCGCTCTTTGACTTCCCGCAGGCCGTAATGGTCCTCGTCCAGGATCCGCCTGGCCTCGTTGATGTCGAGCTGGTCCTTGCAGGAGCTTTTCCAGGGAAGATTTATCAGCCAGTCGAGGTAGGTGCGGCTGACGTGGTATTCGCTGGCGGAGGGCGGGATGCGGCGCAGCCTTTCGAGCTCGCGGCGGGCCATCTCTTCCGCCTCTTCGCTCATGGAAGCCCTTTGGATGTCCAGTTCGAGCTGTTCGAGCTCCTTCTTGTGCGGATCGTCCTCGCCCAGCTCCAGACGGATCACCCGCAGCTGCTCGCGCAGGTAGTAATCCCGCTGCTCCTTGTCGAGCTGGCTTTTGACCTTGGTCTGGATCTGGCGTCCCAGCTCGAACAAGTTGCGCTCGCGCACCAACAGGTCGATTACGATCTGCGCGCGGCTCCTGGGATCGAGCATGAGGAAGACCTGGCGCTTTTCCTGCAGCGGCAGATCGATGTTGGCGCAGACGAAGTCCGCCAGGTCGCCGGCGGCCTCCACCTGGTCGCTGGCCTCGCGCAAGTCGTCGGAGAGGCTGGGGTTGATGTCGATCATTTCGTGAAACAGCAGCAGCAGCGCCCTCTTCAGAGCCACCAGTTGCACCGGCGGCTCGGGCGGCTGATCGATCTCCTCCGGGTTACAGTAATGCAGCTCGCCCCCGGCTTCCACCCGGCCCAGTCGCACCCGCACCAGGCCCTGGATCAGCAGGCGGATCGAGGAGTCCTGCATGCGCAGCATCTTGAGCACCCGGCCCAGGGTGCCCACGGTGAGAAACTTCCCGCTCTTGCGCTCCTCGGGATCGCCTTCAGTAAAATCGGTGGCCGGGTAACCCAGCACCACGAGCTGTTTGTCCGAAATGTGGTCTTCCACGAGCTGGGCGAAAGAGCCTTCCGGGATCACCACCGGAACCACCACGTTGGGAAATACGACCCTGTCTTCGATGGACAGGAGGGGCAGAATGTTGGGGAGGTCTTCCACGACGGAGAGCGGCTTTTCCGGCCTGACGGCAGGTTTCATCCATCACCTTCCCTGGTGAATAGTTGTGATTTCAGAACAATACCGGGCCCGGCTCCTGCCGAACGATCAAAACCTGTCCGGCGGTCAGTTCGGTGACCGCTGTGCGGAGGGAGTCGGCCCTGCTGGCTGCTACTGCAATATTCAGACCGACCCTGGCGCCGAATTCCCGAGATATCACGCGGCAGGGAAAGCAGTCCAGGAGATGGCTCACCGGGCCCAGGTGCGTGTAATCCAGGCTGAGATCGAACCGGGCCGCGGACATGCCTTTCCTGGGCGCGGCGGCGGCCAGCGCCAGGGCCGCCGCCTCTGAGTAGGCCCGCGCAAGAGGGCCGGTTCCGAGTTTCGTGCCGCCGAAATAGCGGGAGACCACCACCACCACTCCGGCCAGAGATCGGCCCTCGATCGCCTGCAGAATCGGAGTGCCGGCAGTGCCGGCGGGCTCGCCGTCATCGTCCCAGGCGAACGATTTCTCCGGCTCGGTAATCGAGCGCCAGGCCCAGCAGTGATGGGTGGCGTCGTGATATTTTTTCTCCTCGCCCAGGACAATTTTACCGGCTTCCCCGCGGCCGGGTGCACTAACGGCCACGGCGATGAAGCGGCTGCCCTTTACCCTGGTCTGGGCCCTGCCGGCCGTTCCGATCGTGAGCAGCAGGTCTTCATCCGGTATTTCGATCATCGGTTCGTACGGCTTCGGGTTAATACACTTTTGAAGGCAAACATGGAGGTTTCAATAAGGTAAATCTGTTCAAAGCCCTCATGCTCCTCAATTAATGAAAAAAGTTTGCCGGTGATGGTGGAACGCCAAAGCGTCAACGTCTGAATCTTACGTCCAGCGGCCCGGCTGTTCTGTCATAGGGCAAACCACGGACGGACAAGCACTCCCGAACGCCTGAGAGACTGGTCTCCGCCGTAGATAAGAACAGCCGGAGTATCCGGCTCGCACGACACCATCCGCCAATAAGCAAGCATGTCGAAGAAGTCAGATGCCACTGTTTGTGCCGACTTGATCTCCACAGGTATCAGCCTGGTTCCATTTTCGATGATAAGGTCGATTTCATGACCCGCCGCGTCGCGCCAGAAGTAAAGCTGGGGTTGCTCGCCCCGATTCATGAAGTTCTTGTAGAGCTCCGAGACTACGAAACTCTCGAAGACAGCTCCCCGCTCGGCCCGGTGGAACAACTCTTCCGGAGAACGAACCTGGAGCAAATAGCAGAGGAGCCCAGTATCCAGAAAGTAAAGCTTGGGGCTTTTTATCAGCCGCTTACCGAAGTTCCGGTGATGAGGCCGCAGAAGCGTGATGACAAAACTGGCCTCCAGTACGGAAATCCATCGCCTGGCTGTCGTGTGCGAGATACCGCAATCAGACGCCAGCCCCGAAAGGTTGAGTAATTGACCGGTTCGGCCGGCGCAAAGCCGCATGAACCTGCCGAAAGTCTCGATGTCCCCGATGTTCAGGACGTTGCGCACATCCCGCTCGAGGTAGGTCTGGTAGTAATTAGCCAGCCAGTCGCGCGGGGGCAGATGCTTGTCGTGGATGCGCGGGTAGAAACCCGTAAACAACGTCTCCATCAATTCTGCCTTGGGTGGCTCCAGGTTTTTCAGGACTGCCTTGCCCGGTGCCAGGAGAGAGATGGGCTTCCGACCGGTCAACTCGGACAGAGAGAACGGCAACAGGTGAAGCACGGCGCACCTGCCGGCCAGGGACTGGGAAATGCTTTGCAGGAGCAGGAAGTTCTGCGAGCCGGTCAAAATAAACCGGCCTGTCCGATCCGGCTCCTCGTCGACAATGACCTGGATATATGAGAACAACTCGGGGGCCCGCTGGACCTCGTCCAGGACGACCGGGCCGTCGAACTGGCCGAGGAAGCCGCGCGGGTCTTCCAGGGCGAAGCTCCGTTGATCCGGGAGCTCCAGGGACTGATAATCGTACTCTTTGAATACGGCTTTAACCAGCGTGGTTTTGCCGGATTGCCGCGGCCCGGTCACGGTGACCGCGGGGAATTGTTTGGCTGCCTCTTTGAGCCTTATCGCTAAAGTCCGTTTGATCATGCCGGCCTCTTATATGACAGTTGAATATTCAATGTTCAATTTACACGACCAAGCTATGCTTGTCAAGGTGTATCTACCGTCGTTCCATTGCAGCATCCGATCTTAGCGGCCGGGATGTGTCGCATTTTAAAGAATGTTGCAAGGCAATGAATTGTGAGATACCTTGCCAGGTGAGCATGGTCAAAGTGAAGATTACAGGCTGGGAGCCTTTCAATTCAGGACAAATTTCAGGCTGACTCTATCAAATACCTTCTAAACGCGTTCTGCACCGTCTCCTTTGAGATGTCACAAAAAGCACCATCCTTCCGGAGCTATGGCTTGGACGGCACAGGCTTGGCCGCTCTCTCCGCCGGTACGGCGGGTTTACCGGGCAGGGCTGAGAAGTACTCCTTTTCGATTTTTTCCTTTTGCTCAGGGTGGGCCGCGGCGGCCAGCCGGAAGTAAGCGATCGCGCTGTCCGTTTTACCGGCCTCGGCGAATAACTTGGCCAGATTCAGGCAGGCATTCAGATTGCCCGCATCCAGCCTCAGCGCCCGGCGGAAAAGGCTGTCGGCTACAGCCGGCCGGCCGGTCTGGACCTCCAAAGTTCCGGTGTTGATCAGGATCGGAATTCCATCAGGCTCCAGGTCGAGCGACCGGTAGTTATAGTTTTTGGCGGATTCCAGCGCACCCCGTTTCTGGCAGATCCAGCCCAGCATCTGCAGGCCGGCCTTGTCGTAAGGATCGGCTTCGAGTACGAGTTCGTAGTAGCCGGCAGCTTCCTCCAGCCGGTTCATCTGGTAATATACCATGCCCAGCATCCGTAGCGATCCCAGGTCGAGCCTGGTTTGTTCGAGATTTTTCTTAAGCAGGCTGATTGCATCTTCATACTTCCCCATTTTCTGATGAGCCTCGGCCATCAGCATACGCCAGCGCATCCGGTTGCCTGCCGCGCTTTCGATCCTTTTCAGAGTCATCTCGGCAGCCTCTGGCCGCTCCTCTTCCAGATAATAGAGGGCCAGGTCGAGTACGGCATTCGTGTTTTCCAGGCCGCCTTCGAGGTATCTTTCCAGGCTGAGGATGGCCTTTTTTCTTTCTCCGATCATGCGCATTATCATGGATATTTCGTAAAGCGACTCGCGATCCTGGCTCCGGATCAGCTTATCCAGCAGCTCGAGCGCCGCCTCGGGATGCTTATAGACGGCAAACAGTCTGACTCCCTCGAGTTCTACCGTGGCGATCGGTCGAGCTTTGCGGCATAAGAGCCAGTCCTGTTCGCCGAACAGTCCCTGGCGGTAGTACTGGAGGATGTAGTTCACGTTGGCGTTGCGAAATTTGAGCGAAGGCTTGAGCCAGCCGATCCGCTGCAGGAATCCGTAGTGCCAGACATTCTGGGCGAATACTACGGAGGAGTCGGCCACGGTGCGATTGATCGTCCGGCAGGTTTCCCGGTTGAAAGCATCCCACCAGTAGGTAGTCTCCATCCCCAGGGCGAAGGCTCCACGGACGCCGCCCGCCAGGCTGTTGTAATAGCTCAGCTCGAATGGATGAATCCGGCCGAGGGCATACAGCGAACCGCCCACCATCAGTGCCAGCAGGGCGTAAGCCGTGAGCGCCGCCTTTCTGACACTCGTCCCCAGCGCCGGGAGGATTTTCCGGGGGAGGCTATCGGTGACGAATTGGTGGAAGCCCTTGGCCGACAGCGCCGCCAGGAAGGCGAAGGAGGACAGGAACAGCCGGACACCGTCGTGGCCGGGAGAGCTTGGCAGAATCATCACCCCGTGCAGCACCGCCCAGTGGAGCAGCAGGTGTCCGGCCCAGGGGTCATCCGCGGGGCGACGAAGCACGCGGTAAACTCCGTAGATGAATCCGGTCAGCACCAGCGGCTGCACTGTGAAAAGCGTATAGACCAGACTGTGATGCCAGGGCAGGAAAAAATCGTAATGCCGGCCCAGGTAATAGGTGGGAATGTGCAGGTAAGAGGAGCGGTCGGCGCTCTTGACCAGGTAATCGCTTACCCGGCTGAATGTATCCACCCACCATTCCGGGTTGAGGCCGATCATGATCAGGGGACTCACCACCAGCGCAAGGCCTATCGGCCAGGCGGCCTGCCTGAACCGCCGGGTGGCGATCACGTAGAGGACCAGCGGCAGGGGGATGACCAACGCGGTAAATTTGGTGGCCAGCGCCAGCCCGTACACAATCGCGAAAACCAGGGACCACCTGCGCGACTCCAGGCCACGGTGAAATGTCACCGCCGAGGCGAACCAGAGAAAAGTCAGCGGCATGTCGGTCGCCCCGCAATGGGCGTCGCCGAACAGCCTGGGCATGGTCGCCAGGGCCGCGGCCGCCCACAGGCCGGCGGCCGTGCCGTATCTGCGGCCCACAGTCCAGCAAAGCAGGCCCACCAGGATGGAAAACATCACCGCCGGCGAAACCCGGTAGGCGGCCATGGCGCCCAGCCGGGATTGGAACAGGACGAGAGTGAGCGAGCTGCAGAGTTTATAAAATGTCGGATGGACGTTGTACACCACCTGGAAGTGCCAGTGCCGGTCGATCGTTTCCCGGGAAAACGGCCGGGACCAGTCGCCGCCAGCGAAATCCTTCCAGGCCTGCCCGATCCAGGCGATCTCCTGCTGGCACGACTCGTAGTAGTGCGGCTCGTCCGTGGTTATGCCGATATCCTCGATTGTCCAGAGGACGGCGGCCAGGGAAACGAGCGCAGCCAGAATGGAGATGAAGGCGAGTCGGCGTCCGGAATTATCCATTGCTCACAGTGTTACCGTAGGGGCGACGCATGCGTCGCCCTGTAATCCTTATTAGTCTTACGAACGTAATAAATAATACGGGCCGGGGCATTTGGAAATAACGGGAATAAAATCGAGAGCCTGACAGTCGAGTCAGATGTACCGGTAAACCACGAGGCAGGGGCGGAGTTCAATGCCGGGTGGATCGAAAGCGCGTCCCGGCTTCCGGAGGGCGTAACTCGAAGCTCCGGCGAAGATTAATGTTGACAGCGCCCGCACTGAAAACTATTTTTCGTAGCCTTTTACCGTAGATGAAATCTATTGGCGGAGTAGCTCAGTTGGTCAGAGCAGCGGAATCATAATCCGCGTGTCGGGGGTTCGAATCCCTCCTCCGCTACCAGGAAGAAGCCCGCATTTCTCTGCTTTCAGGGAAATGCGGGCTTTTGTTATTGCCGGGCCGGTAATAAACGACAGTGCACGGTATGAGTTTATAAAATAGTACCTGGTCATCGGCAAAAAGGGTATTTTCTGCATGGGAATCAATAAACGCCGGCGTTTTCGGAGTGCGTTTTCACTAAAACGAGGAGGGACCGCTCATGTTGCGAGGACTCGGCAGGACTATCGCCGCCGCTGCAATCCTAACCGTTTTCTGCCAGCAGACGATCAAAGCCCAGGATACCCCATCCGGTCAGACCGTTCCCATAAACGGGATGCAGATGTACTACGAGGACTACGGCCGGGGCGAGACCCTGGTGATGCTGCACGGGTTCACCGGCAGCAGCCAGGGCTGGCATCCGTTCATCGAGGAGTTTTCGGCCCATTACCGTCTGATAATCCCCGACCTGCGGGGCCACGGCCGCACGAATAACCCCTCGGGCAAGTTCACTCACCGCCAGTCAGCGCTCGATATCTATGCCCTGCTGGATAAGCTCGGGATCGACAAGTTCCGGGGAATCGGCTCCAGCACCGGGGGCATGACCCTGATCCACATGGCCACGCAGCAGCCCGAGCGGGTGGAGGCAATGATCCTGCTGGGCGCCACCATTTATTTCGGCGAGCAGGCGCGGGAGGTCATGCGTGGCCGGTCGCCGGACAGCATCCCCGCCGAGCGGATCGAGCAAATGCGCAAGACCCATAAGCTGGGGGATGAACAGATCCGGTCGCTGCTCCGTCAGTTCTACGACTTCAGGAACAGCTATGACGACATGAATTTCACCGCACCCTTCCTTTCGACAATCAAGGCCCGGACCCTGATCGTGCACGGCGACCGCGACCAGTTTTTCCCCGTCTCGATTCCGCTTGAGATGTATAGTTCCATTCCCCATTCCTATCTCTGGATCGTGCCCAACGGCGGCCATTCTCCTATAAACGCAGATAATAATGCGCTGTTCAGGAAGCTCGCCCTTGAATTTTTAGGAGGGGAGTGGGAAAAGAAGTAACACGCACCGGGATGGCTTCAAATGTTCCAAAGGTAGGTGACCTTGACCAGCAGGAGCCTGTCGCTGAGGGAGTCCGGAGTGTCGAAAGTGCGGTCGCGGTTTTCGTTGAAAACCAGGTAGATGTGGCAGCGCGGGCGGTAGATGTAGTCGACCAGGAGGTTCGAGCTGAGCCGCCGGTCGGCGTCGTTCCACTGCAGGTAATACTTGGCGAACAGTTCGGTGGTGAAAGAATAGGTGAAACGGCTGGCCAGAACATTGGCGTGCACCGAACCGTGGCGCAGGTCCAGCCTTTCGTTCCGGTATTCGAGGCTGACGCTGAGATTTTTGCTCACCTTCGTTTCGTTATTCACCGAAAAAGTCGTGCTCCTGCCATCGTAGAGGTCGCCCCAGCGGTAGCCGATCCCGCCCGCAAAGCGCCTGGAGCGGTAGGAAGTGAACTGAACGTTCTGATGGAAGCCGGAATAGCCTCCCCGCTCGAGCAGAATCTCGCGGATGTTGTCATCCGCCGGAAGGTACTCGTGGAGCAGGTGGATCGTATAGGACAGGGCGTCTTCGCTGGCGAAATTAAGGTAGAAGTTGTAGCGGTTTTCCCGGTAGACCTGGGTGCCGTGGTGGTCGGTCTTTAATTCGAGGTCGTTGACGAAGGAAGTGCTCTTGAACAGGTCGTTGTTGATCCACTTGGTCAGTCCCAGGCTGGCATCGTAGCTGCGGACGTTGCCGCGCCGCACGAAGCCCATCTCCGGCTGGAAGAGACTGTCGACATGGGTGTAGTGCAGCGCTACGTCGATCCAGTCTTTGTTCAGGATCGCGCCCGCATCGCCCGCCCACTCGCCGCCCGCGACGTTCGGGTTGAAGGTGCGGGCCAACGAGCCGCTGATGAAGAGTTCCGGGGTGAGCGAGAAAAAGGCCTCGCTGCCGAAAGCGCGGGAGTAACTGTCCGCTGAGGTCTGCCGGTTGAGCAACATCAGGCCCACATAGCCGTTGGTCAGCAGGTCCCTTCTGATCTTGATCGCCGTGAAATTGCTGGAGGGTTCGGTGGTGCTGTCGTCCAGGGCGGACCGCTCGCTCTGCATGTTCATGATTCCAATCGAGTAGCGGCCCGCCCGCCCGGTGATCTTGGCTCCGCCCAGCAGCGGTATTTTCTTTTCGTTCCTTATCCCGACCGTCCGCGATTCGAAAAGCTTGAACTCCTCCGAACGGGTCACGCCGACGAGCGAGCCGCCGGCCTGCAGGCCGGTCCCGAAAGTGAACAGGCCGGCGCTCTCCAGAAAGAATTCGCGTTTTTCCGGGAGATTGACGTTGAAGCGGGTGAGGTTCAAGACCTCCTCATCGGCTTCGGCCTGGGCGAAGTCGGTCTTGTAGGTGAAATCGAAAGTCAGCCGGGGGGTGACGTGGTAACGGACGTCCAGGCCGCTGTCCAGCCTCGAATCCCGTTGATACGGCTCGTTGATCCAGGTCCTGCCGGTCGAAACGTAGGGCTGCACTTCGAGGTTCAGCGCAGGGCCGGGAGGACGGATACCGCTGAGCCGGGCGAAAAGAGAGCCCTTGAACTTGCCGTTATGGCCCAGTCCCCGCGGGATGGGAGCCAAATAAGTTACTTCCTTGGTGTGCTTGATTTCCCTGGTGATGTTCAGTCCCCAGTCCACGGTCTGGCCGGCGCGGTATTTGAGCGATTTGAAGGGAATGGCCATCTCGATGGTCCAGCCGCTGTCGCCCACCGTGGCTTTGCAGTACCAGATACAGTCCCAGCTTTTGTTGATGTGATCTCCTTCATCGCTGATAATGGCGTCGATCTCGGCGCCGAACGGGTTGGTGCCGAATGCGTAGCAGTTGCGCTTGTCCTGAAAAGTGTCGATCAGCAGCTCGAAGGCGTCGTCGGTCAGGAAGTTGCCGTCGCGGCGCTTGACCGAGGCGAAGATCTTCGCCGGGTCGGTATCGTAGCAGACCGCGCCGAAATAGATGTTGGCCTGGTCCTGGATGACTCGCAGTTCGGTGAGCTGGCTGGAAGGTTGCCGGTCGAGCGGTTCCTGCTGGAAGAAACGGCCCACCCAGGGTTCGGCATCGGCCCAGGCCGCCTCGTCAAGCCGGCCGTCCACCACCACCGGCTGGTGGGTGGGGCGCACCGTGACTACAATGTCATCTCCCGAAACCGGCGGCGCCGGCCGGGTATTTTCGGCCCGGAGAGGTGAAACAGTATCGAGGAGCTGTAAAAGCGGGAAGATGAACAGGATTCGCAGAACTACCGGCAGGCCAAAGCATTTCAACTTCAAATTGTCACCAAGCGCCATCGCGTAGTTTCCCCCGGGCCGGAAGAGCCATAGCCGAGATCGCCAAACCGGACAAAAATACCATCCCGCGGCTTTTGAGACAATGTTCTTGAACTGCGGAGCGGATCGGCGCTGATCCAGGGGCGGCGGCGGATCAGGTGAGGTACTTGAGGGGATCGGTGATTTTGGCTTTCGGGCTGAGATTGCGGTAAAATACCATGACTTTTTCCTTTTCAACGGCCCAGCGCTCGTTTGCCTGGTCTTCTTCTTTCGCCTTCTGGTGGAGTATAGGCCGGGTTTGGCGGCAGGTCGCCAGGACTTGCCGGTAGAAATGCTTGCGCCCGTCTGCGACTTTCCACTTCTGCTCGAAATTGGTCCTCATCTGGCTGATAGTCCGCTTGTCGAGGAGCGTTTCTGTGGACTTTTCGATCTCCTTGCGCAGGGTCAGCAGCAATTCCCTCAGCTCTTCGCGAAATGAATACAATTCGGCTTTAATGGACTTGAGACTTTCCTCGATGTGCTGGAGCTCCTTGAGAGCATCGCGGCTGCCTTCCAGCGCCTGGATGTACTGCAGGCGGATGACCCGGGCATTGCGCAGCATGATTTCGTAGCTTTCAATTTCCTTGAGCAGCTTGCGTTGATTGGCCAGGCGTACGTAAATGACACCCAGGAAAAACAGGATCACGACTGAGGGAATGATGACTTCCATGTGGTTTTTCTTTCCGGAGTGGGGTGGAGTGGATTATCTCCGGATCTTATTCTACCGGATGATGAAATCCGCTGTCAAGTAAAGGTTTTTCAGTCGCGGAAGCGATTGGCGGGAAATTCAGCACTGACAGGGGGGCCGGCGGCCCAAATCGTCGCGAATCAGCGCTGGTGTAACAGGCTTATTTTATCCTTGAGGTCTTCCACGTTGTAAGGCTTGGTCACCACCCCGCAGAAGCCGTAATCTTCGTAGTTCGAGATCACCGGATCGTTGGAGTAACCGCTGGACACGATCGCTTTCACATCCGGGTCCAGTTCTTTCAACCGCTGAATGGTCGCCACGCCGCCCATACCGCCGGGGATGGTGAGGTCCAGAATGACGAGGTCGAAAGGCTTGCCGTTTTCCTTGGCGCTCTGGTAAATTTTAAGCGCATCTTCACCGTTGGCGGCGTATACCACGCTATGGCCGAAATGCGTCAGCATTTTGCCGGCGATATCCCGTACTATTTCTTCATCGTCCACGACCAGAATTTTCCCGGCCGGCGTTTGTTCCTGCTTCTCGCCATCGACCGGTGACTCAGCCGAATCGGAGATTGAGGGGAGGTAGATGTCGAACCTGGTGCCTTGGCCTATCTCCGATTCCACGGCGATGTGGCCGCCGTGCTTCTTGACGATGGACCAGGCGGTGGTAACGCCCAAGCCGTTGCTCTTTTCCCGGGTGGTGAAGAAGGGGTCGAAAATCCTGGGCAGGTCTTCTTTTGATATGCCGTGACCGTGGTCCTGGATACTGATCCGGATGTATTTTCCGGGCTTGAGCGGCAAGGGATCGTTTTTCAGGACTGAAACATTGGCTGCCGAACAGTCGATAGTGCCGCCGTCCGGCATGGCCTGGTCGGCGTTTATTATCAGATTGTTGATCACCCGGCTGATCTGCTCTTCATCGACTTCCGCCTTCCATAGATCTTTGGCGATGTCGAAGTAGCAGCGGACGTTCGATCCGCGCAGGGAAAACCAGGCCGATTCCATGATCAGGTCTTTGAGGGAAGTGGTCTTTTTCAGCGGGGTGCCGCCCCTGGCAAAGGTCAGGAGCTGATTGGTAAGGTCCCGAGCCCTGAGGCAGGCGTTTTCCGCCTCCTTCAACACCCGGTACACTTCTTCGTCCTTGCTGACCAGGGCCTGGCCGAGAGAGATGTTGCCGAGGATGGCGGTGAGGATGTTATTGAAGTCGTGGGCGATACCACCGGCCAAAACGCCTATCGACTCGAGCTTGCCGGCTTTGCTCTGTTCGTTTTCGAGCTGGCGGTGGGCGGTAACATCGAGGGCGAATCCGATAATCCCCTCGATCACTCCCTCCTCGTTCTTGTAAGGGACGGAGTTGACCAGCAGATCCCTGCGGCCCCGGCCCGTATCGACTGTCTCCATGCTGTTGAGGATCGGTTCGCCGGTAGCGACCGCCTGCCGGCTGTTGCGCAGGAATCCGCTCTGCTGCCCCTTGAAAATTACCTCGTCGGTTTTGCCGATCAGCTTGCGGATCGGCAGGCCGGCGAATTCGGCAAAGGCCTTGTTGACCCGCACGTACCTGTCGCTGCGGTCTTTATAAAAGATCATCGCCGGGCTGGAATCGATCATGGTCTGAAGTTCTTCGCTTTTCTGCTGGAGGATTTTCCTGGTCTGCTCGAGCTGCGAGGTGCGCTGCTTGACAAGATTTTCGAGATTCTTCTGCAGGTCCATCAACTGGTAATTTTTCTCCTTGAGCTCCTGCAGGATATCGAGATACTTCTGGGTGGTGCCCTCGAATTCCTCCCGGGTCACATCGAAATCATTCTGCAGGTGTTTCAGCTTGATTTCGAGAGTATGTATTTTCTCATTCGGTTTTTCTTCACTCATTTTGAGAACCAGCCTATCTCTTCGAGTTTCCACAGCTCAGTCATGACTTCCTCGGTTATTATTTCCACTGCCTTTTCCTTGATCCCGAGTCTGGCGAGCACGCTGTGGTACTGTGGCAAATCCTGATTCGGGGTCCCGATGTACCCGATTTTCTGGCGCTGGCAGATGAAATTGGCGAGGTAAACCGTCGCCACGAATTTGAAGCAATTTTCGTCAGCCAGGTCCGGTTTTTCGTGGAAGGCGAGGGCCTGGATCAGTTCATCGGGGAAACTCCAGCTCTGCGCTATGGCCTTGCCGATTTCCAGATGGTTGATCCTCAGCATTTCTTTTTCAACGTCCGAAAGATTCCGCTTATTTCGTACCGATTCCTCGAGAATATTTCCGAATACTTCGGGGAAGATCTGGTCTTCGACGATAATGCCGATATCGTGCAGCAGTCCGGCGGCGTAAATATCATCGCCTCTCTCGCGGAACTCTCTGCGGTAAAACATCTTGCAGAAAAGCGCCACGGCCGAACAGTGCCGCCAGAGCTGGCGCCGCGAATAACCGTGGCGCACCTCATCGTCCATGAACAGCTCGCAGACCTTCTGAGTCAGGGCCAGGTCCCGGATCGCCTCGAAACCGATACAGACTATTGCTTCCTGAATGTCGCTGATCGTGCGCGGGTAGCCGTAATAGGCGGAATTGGCCAGTTTGAGCAGGCGCGCGCAGAGTGGAGGGTCCTGGGCGGTGATATCCTTGAGGTCTTTGGCGCTCGATTTCTCATCTTTGATTATCCGCAGCACTTCGGTCACCACCTGCCGGATCGA
>JAZDIG010000269.1:0-11315 GCA_043805105.1 Candidatus Glassiibacteriota bacterium
GCCTGATCCACCATCTTGAGCGTCCGCCGGGACCAGTTCACCATCGAGTAGACCTCGCGGCCCTCTTCGGTAAACAACCGCTCGATCCGAGGCTTATAGCTGAAGATCTCCTGGTCGGTGGTATCGGCCTTCTGGCCTTTCCGTTCGCTTTCAAGAGTGACGTCCCTGAGCCGGTTCGATACTTCTTCACCCGCTCCGGCCCGGCTTACTACCTTTTTGATTTCCTCGCCGTGCATGACCTGTCCTTTCCCCGGAAATTTCATCTATATTGTATTAAAAACATCCGCCTATACTATATATAGTGTTTTTCCTAAAAAATCAACACTTTTGTCCATTTTTTTTATTGACAACCGGCCGGCCCTGATCGGCCCCCATATATTTATATCGTATTAAGTTATACCCGCCTTTCGGAAAGAACTCTCGACCGCTGTTCACCGACCGGAAAAATAACGGCCCGTAAACGATTCCCGGCCTCTATCGCCAGTTCCCGGAGGAAAAAATCCGGTTTCGGGGGCGCAGATCCAGCACGTCCCGTACAACTATTATACATTGCGGTAATGATTCAAGAATTGTTCGGGGCGTATAGTAGAAAATGGCGGGACGAGGGCCAGCTACAGCCTGAAACTGCAGAGCTTCAGCTCGGTCATCTCTTCGATTGCGAAACGCGGGCCTTCCCTGCCGGTGCCGCTGTTCTTCACTCCTCCGTAGGGCATCTGGTCCACGCGGAAGGTGGGGAAATCGTTTATCATCACGCCTCCCACTTCGAGCTTGCGGAAGGCTTCCAGCGCCTTGGCCGCCGATTCGGTGTAGACCCCGGCCTGCAGCCCGTACTGGCTGCTGTTGACCCGGACGAGCGCTTCCTCGAACTCGTCGTAGCGCTCGATACAGACCACCGGGGCAAAGACTTCGTGGCTGTAGACTTTCATTTCGTGGCGCACCTCGTCGATCACGGTCGGAGCGTAGAAAGCGCCATCGCGTTTGCCGCCGGTAAGAATCTTCGCTCCCTGCTCGACCGCTTCATCCACCCATTTTTCGACCCTCACCGCCTCGGCCGTGCTGATCAGCGGCCCGATCTCGGTGACCGGGTCGGCCGGGTCGCCGCGGTGGAGCCTTTCCACCGCGGGAATGAAACGCGTCAGGAAGCTGTCGGCAAGCTTACGGTTAAGCAGGATCCTCTGGATCGAGATACATACCTGGCCGCTGAAAGCGAAAGCCCCCACCAGACAGCGCTGCAGCGCATCCTCCAGGCGGTCGGTGTCCTCGATCACCACCGCGCTGTTGGAACCCAGTTCGAGGGTGACCTTTTTCATGCCGGCGTTTTCACGGATCGTGCGGCCCACTTCCAGCGATCCAGTGAAAGTGACCATCCTGACCTCGGGGTGCCGGACCAGCGGCAGGCCTGCTTCGCTGCCGCTGCCGGGCAGGACGTTGAGCGCGCCATGCGGCGCTCCGGCCTCGGCCACAATCCGGGCCAGAGACAGAGCTATCAGGGGAGTGGCGCTGGCTGGTTTGAGGACCACGGCATTGCCGGCGGCCAGGGCGGGAGCCACCTTGTGCGCGACCAGGTTGAGCGGGAAGTTGAAGGGGCTGATGGCAGCGATCACTCCCAGCGGGAAGCGGTGGTAGAAGCCGAAACAGCCCTTGCCTCCGGGGTGCGCGTCCAGCTCAAGGGTTTCTCCGTGCAGACGGCGGGCCTCCTCTGCGGCAAAGGAAAAAGTCTGGACCGCCCGGCTCACTTCCGCGGCTGCGTAACGCATGGGCTTACCGGTCTCCTGGATCAACAGGGAAGTCAGCTCGCTGTTCCGCCTCTCGATTTCGGCCGCGACCGCCCGGAGGATTTCGTACCGGCGGGAAGCGGTCAGGGAGTTCATACCGCTGTTGCCGGCCGCCTGCACCGCCTCCTCCACCTCCTGGCTGCCGGCGGAGGATACCCTGGCGATTTCTGCGCCGGAGTAGGGATTGACCACCGGAAAGCTCGACTTTCCCTCTACCCAGTGCCCACCGATGAAAAGCCTGGTTTCAGGCCGATCTGTCATCGGAATCTCTCCCTTTATTCTGTTGTCCGGGCACAATGCCGAAAAGCCGGGAGCCGTCGGTCGAGGCTTCCCGGCGTTTCGAACTACCGCGGGAACCGGTGAACTGCCTGTCCGCTGCCGGATCCGTCTCACTGCTTTTTCAGCAGAACCTGAATGGCATCGGCCGCCAGGATATCGGCGAAAATCTTGCTCAGCCGACGGTTGTAGATATTGATCGGAAGCTCGTTCAGGCCCATGCTGAAATCGCGCTTGACCAGCAGCTTGTTCGGACCCTGCTTGGCCAGCACGCGGTTGTAATAGAGTCCCCGCGTCTTGTATTCCACCGGGGCCGGCAGACTGTCGGGCATAGCATAGCCGGCGGGAATCTCGATTTCGATCGAAGTCTGGACATCCGTGGTGTAGGGTAACTCGATGGTAAATTCACGGTCTTCGCCGGTAAGCTTCGGCGAATAGGGATCGGTCAGGATCGAGCCGTTCAGCACAATCCCCTCGGCGGTGGACTTGCCCACGCCGGTGATGCTGACATTTGCGCTCGCGTTCAGTTTTTCGCTCACCACATTCGGATCGTCCACCGTGAAGTCTCCCTGAAGCGAGAGCTTCTCCCAGCTTCCGCTGAGCATGGCCAGCCAGGCCTGTTCCCGGCCGCTGTCGCCGGCTCCCAGCAGGGCGCGGCGCAGATCGGCGTTGACGTGGCCGCTCACCGATTGCTTGATGCTTCCGCTGAGATTGCCGCTGGTATCAAGCTTGAAAGAGCAGTCTATCCGGCTGGTATTCTTTTCCGCATCCGCTACGGCGATGTCCCAGGTTTCCATCGCTATGTCGGTCTTATCGCTCTGGTTCACGTACGATCTCTGGCCTTCGTATTGGTAATCCACATAATCGGCAGGCATGGGGATGTCCAGCGAGGGTTGATAAATCTGGAAGCGTCTACGGCTGACTTCCAGGGCCAGCAGCGAGCGGTCGAATTGGGTTTCCATCGGTATATTGTTCAGTAGCTTTCCACTTTCACGGCTCTTGGTGTAGGCCGGGAATACTTGGAGGTTGTTGAACCAGAGGGCACTTATCAGGAAATGGGTGATGTCGTCCGCATTACCCACTTTCTGGCGCAACAAGTCGTCCGGACCCATCGGTTCGGAACCCCAGAAGTAGCCTTGCCAGCGTTTCAGCTCGCCGTTGTCCCGGATATGTTCGCGGGTCCAGGCGATTGCCGCCTTGACTTTATCCTCCGGGCTGGAGGCCGAAGCGATGACTTCCGCAATCTGCTGGACACTCCGTCGACTCCGGTTCTCGTCCACCAGGTTCTTATCCGTAATGCGGCGGAAGACCGAATTCCAAGATGGACTGAAAGGCTCGCGGCGAACCCGGATATCGTTGTCGCTCACGACCCAGATATTGAAAATTTCCATCAGAATCATATCGACCCTGGGAGCGACGTCGTGGATACTCGGCATAAAGGCTATATCGACCGGATAGGCATCGACGGTGTCCATCGCGATGTCGAATAAACGGTGGCCGAAGTACTGCCAGCTTTCAGGACGATTGGTATCCACCGTGCGCAGGCCGTTGCGTATCCGCATGTTGTCGTGATCTTCCAGGTTATTGATTCGCGGCTCGTATACGGTTTCCGGCTTGGACATGAAGTTGTTCACCTGGTAACTGAACCGCAGCATCAGCATGTTTTCGAGAATGTAGCGCAGTTTCAGGGCAGGATATTCCCGTTGGAACCTGAACCGGTCGTAAATCTGCACCCGCTTGTCCTCGATCTTGTAGGAATATTCAAGCACACTGCCCACCCTTACCTCGGGGAAATTGATCTCGCGGATGCGCCAGGCGACTTCTTTTTTCTTGTGGAATACCTGGCTATCGGTCAGCTTGAGCAGGTCGGTGGAAGTCGCGGAAGTGGAAGTTTCCATCGGCCGGAGGGCAAATACGTTGTTGGCCATGCCGATCGGCAGGATGAAATCCTTGTCCGCGCCCTGCAGGTCTACGCTGCGGCTTGGAATGTCGTTGACCTTGACCACCTGGGCGTCGTTGATAGTCTGCGCGTCGAATTCATCGAACTTGACGTCTTCGTAGTAGGGTATCCTGATGGTGCGGAATTTCTCGATTGCCGATTCCTTGAGGATTTTCACGGCAAAATGACGGCTGACGTATACCGGGTTGATACTCCTGGACTGGTCGATTTCAACCTTGTCCAGGACTATCACCGCCTCGGCGTTCGGATAGCGCTGAGCCAGGTCCGGCATAATGATCTTCTCATCGGTCAGCAGTTGATTGAGAGAGCTGCTGATCGCAAAAACATGGCCTGCTGAAAGTACGATCGCCAGGCTGACTGCGAAAAATTTGAACAATTTTGACATTACGGCCTCCCGTATGAAGTTGCCGCGCCGGCCGGTACCTTCTGCAGGCTGCCGGCGACATCGGAATCGAAATATTTAATCAGTACCCAGCTATAATCTATTCGACGGTAATTGGACAAACGCTATCCCTGAGGCACCGGGGATCCGGATGACAATTTACACTTTAGACACTCTCCGCGGGAATAAATTCAGGGAATGGCGAAACGCTTTGTTCTCATCCAACGAAATGCTCATTTGGCTGAAGTCCCCTACAGGCAGGCAGAAACTGATTTGCCATTTAGCGGGCATGACGAATCTGGCTGGGTCGCTATTGACCAACAACTGAATTCTGCACTGCCAATGGACTATATTTTCGCTTGGCCGGTAGGAGGGTTTTAATTCGAACACTGGTTGTAATTTATTAACAAAACGGCCCGGAAAAGTCAATCATAATCGGAGGAACGGTCGGAAGGTCGCCTGGCTCCGGGCCCCGGAGGGTTGGTCCGCAAAAAGCCCGGGCGTTATTTGGCAGTCTGAAAGATCTGCGGGCGGTCTATCACCAGCAGTAGCCGATAAAGAAGGAAACCGTGCCCTCGTCCCGCCGAATCCCCTCCTGGAACATGAACACTCCGCGGATTTCCGCACCGGCCGAAAAGATACTGCTCAGTTCGGCGGTGATCCCGCAGGCCGGGGAGACGATGAAGAAATTGCGCCTGGGAAGGGAATCTTCGAGCAGGTTGCGCATGCCGAAATGGGCGCCGAAATAGGGATAAATCCGGTAGCGTTGCGGAAAGAGGTTGAAATTGAGGCCGAGAGTCCAGTCGATGAAGTCGTCGACCGCGCCGCGGACTTCGCCCAGAGCATACTGGGCCCGGCCATCCAGGGCGATGTGGGCTGAACCGTCGAGCAGCCTGGTGAAAGACAGCCCGAAAAAGTTCTGGCCGCCGCGCAGGTACTGGCCCATGTAAAAAGCGTTCCGCCAGTGATAAGCTTCTCCACGCAGGGAAGCGGCTTCCATTTCGGCGCCCCCCCGCTCCGCCTCGGACGGCCGACCCATCCCACCCGGTGTCGTTTCCCGGCCTGTGGCCGGCGGCGCGGCCATCTCCTCGCGGCCCTCGACCTTCATCAGCAGTCCTTCCACTTTCAGACCGAGGCTGTCGATATTCTGGTTCATCCTGCCGACCCGCTCACGCACTTTTTGCAGCTCCTGGTCGGTCATCTGGCCGCCGGCGGCCGCCTGTGCGCCGCCGGGAGCCTGGCTCAGGAACTGGGTTTCCACCCAGCCCATTTCCGAGGTGGCCTGCAGCCGCACGCTGGCCCAGTTTCCCTGCACGTCCACCACCTCCACGGTCATTCCCGGGGTGAGGACGTCCAGGACCACCGCATCGGAGCGGGGCTGTTCCAGCAGGCGGGCCTCACGCTGTACATGTGTGGTCTGCCCGGTTGCGGAAACCGCCAGCAGGCAGACAAGCCAGCCTGTGGTCAGCAGTGATCGGATGGACTGTGGCATCGACTTCCCTTCCGCAGGTGTTGTGCGCGCGTTCCCGTGTATAATTATCGAGATCGCCGGCAGCCGGCTTTAAACATTCAGCAGGTGAAAAATATGCCGCCGGGGCCGTATTTTCCAGGCAGGCACGGCACCCATCCCGGCTTCCCATCCCGGCCGGATAACTTTCCAGAGATCATTAACTACTTAAATATTAACAAATTACACTCGAAGGTAGTGGCTGCCCGCCGGGCCAGGCCGATGGCATTCCCGTGGCAGCCGACCGGCGGCTGTCAGGAAGTGCAAGAAACATGCTACAGGATCGGGCCCAAGCCCGCGCGGGTTCAGATGCGGTGAGAAAATTCTATTCTGGATGGTCCGGAAGCACTGGCGTGCAGAGGCAATTCGAATACTTTCTGCTCGATATAGCAACTGCTTTTCTTGTCGTGGTCACAGTAATAGACGCCGAATTCGATCCTCAGACTGGCGGTTCCGGCCGGGAGTTCGAGCGGGACACTGGCGCCGAACGATCCGCTGCCCGGCTCGGTCTGGTACGGCAGCACCTTTACCGGCCGGTCGTCTGCGGAAACGACCTGCAGGTAATTGGGAGCCTCCTGGTTAAGCATCATCCCCTCGGCGAGCGTCACCGAAACTTCGAGCGTAAGCCGGCCGACACCGACTTCCCTTTCGGGCAACCGGACAGTCTTGATCCAGGGGGAGCCGCGATCCGGCTCGAGCTCTTCGAGCCGGGTGATTTCGAGAGTGGAAACTCCGCCGCTCTGTGGATCGTAGACCCGAACCAGGCCGTTGTTGGTGTCGGTGATGTAGAACCGGCCGGCCAGATACTGGATGTCGTTCGGCTCGTTGAGCTGTGCGCCGGCGGCCGGGCCATCCGCGCTTCCGGATTTCCCGGTGCCGATCAGCGTGCGGATTTCCCTCCGCTCCGGGTCGATCACTTTGATCTTGTTGTTATAAGTGTCCGCCACGTAAATCTTCCCGTCCTGATAAAGCACTCCCAGGGCGTGCTGCAGACGGGCGCCGGACAGCCTGCCGTCTTCATCTCCGAAATCGAAAAGCCCCTCGCCCACCAGCGTGACCACCCGGCCCTTTTCGACCTTGCGCACGGCGGAGACCTCGCTGTCGGCGAAGTAGACCACGCCGGGGCCGGTGGAGACTCCCGAGGGCTGGGCAAGCTGGGCGCTGGCGGCCGGTCCGTCCAGGATGTTCTCCCGGCCGCTGCCCGCGAAAACCTCCGCCCTGCCGGAATGCGGATCGAAGCTCCAGAGCTGATGGGGCCCGGCCATGGCGATTATCACCCGGCCCTCGTACAGGGCCAGGTCCCACGGCGAATTGAGCGCCAACCCGGTGCCGGTCCCCTCATTCGCGTAACCCCGGGCCTGTTCACCCGTACCGAGTACGGTCGTTACCATGCGGCTGGTGAAATCCACCAGACGCAATGTATGGTTTTCGGTGTCGGCAATGTAGAGCACGCCGGCCTGGGCGTCCCAGGCCATCCCCTGCGGGTGAAAGAAACGAGCCTGGTCGAAAGAGCCGTCCCGGTTGCCCTCCACCCCGCTGCCGATAACCTCCAGAATCCGGCCGTCCGGGTCGATGACGAGGATGCGGTCGTTGTTGGAATCGCTGATGAAAAGGCGGCGTCCGCCGGCGTCCACCTCCAGCTTGCCGGGAAAGGAAAGCAGGCTGCGCGGAGCGGTGAACCTGGCGAGCGCGAATTCGATCCGCTCGTGGTTGACCAGCCCCCTGGCCCCGAACGTCTCGATCATCCGGGCGATGTTCTGGTCGAACAGGTCGTAAAGCCCCTCCCCGCTGGCCGTGCCCGCCACGTAGCCCTCGGAGTCGATCAGCACGAACGACGGCCAGGCGTGGATACCGTACTGGTTCCAGAGTTCGAAGCGGTAATCATTGATCACCGGGTGCTCGATATTGTAGCGCAGCACCGCCTCGCGGATATTCTCCAGGTCCTTTTCACCGTTGTACTTGGCCGAATGCACGCCCACCACCACCAGTTCGGGATACTTTTTTTCGAGCCTTTTCAGGTCGGGCAGAATGTGCATGCAGTTGATGCAGCAGTAGGTCCAGAAATCCAGGAGCACCACCTTGCCCCGGAAATCCTGCATGCTCCAGCGCCGGTCCGAATTGATCCATTGCGCATAGGCGGGGAATTCCGGAGCCCTGACCTTTGCTGGTTGTTCGGCCATGACAGACCCCCCGAAAGCCGTTGCGGGTAGAAATTGCCGTAACAACAGCGCGGCGGCGAATATCAGTAAGACAACCGCCAGATGGCCGGTTTTCATCGGACGCCTCGTTTCCGGCGGGTGAAGTTTCACCTGAAGGAGCCGGCCGGTCGCCGGAGCGGCCGGGCTCCCCATATTACCCGTCTGATAAATTAATGTTTCTTATTCTCAATTGCAACGGAGTTAAGACGAGGCAGGGCTGGGAGGGCGAAACGGTCAGTTGAAGAAGAGCCAGTGGACGCCGAAAACTCCCCGCGGCCCGGGCAGGCTCAGCGGGTCGATGCCGTTGTAGTAGTCGCTGAGCAGGTAATCGGCGCGGACGTAGAAGACGAAATCGATAATACGCAGGCTCGCCGACCCGCCGAAATTGACCCTCTCCTTCTGAAGGAGCAGGCCGACCGCCGGGTCCGCCGAGACCGGGAAGCGGAAAGCCCCCTCGTAGGTCATCTCCGCCCGCAGCGACCAGCCCAGGTCTCCAGCATAGAGCCGGCCCTCGCCGGAGAGGACCGCCATCAGACGGCGTCCTGGCAGGTAAGGCACTTTCCGCGGTTGGCCGAACAGCTCGAATCCGGAGGCGGTGAATTCCAGCCCCCGGAAAAGGGGCCCGCTCAGGCTCCAGGAAAGGCCATCAGCCGTGAAATCGAGCATGCGCCACCAGGGATTGGCCAGCGGTTCCGGGGCGTTCGGGGTAAAGACGAGGTCCCCGGCCCGGCGTCTGAAAATTCCGGCCTGAAAGCTGCGGCCGCCGCCGAGCCGGATCTGCCAGTCCGCGGCAAGGTGGTCCACGCCGGCCGGGCTCACTTTCTCCGGCCCTTCGGCGGCCCGGAAGCGGCCGATCATGGCCGCCAGCGAGGGAGCCAGCGCTTCCCTGCGCCAGGATATCCCGATCGACTGGCCGTGGCGCAGCCCGGCCCTGAATCTCGCCGAACCGACCGGCCGGGTTTGCCCGCCGCTGAATGACCTCGTTCCGGCCGTGAAATCCAACACGAGGCTGTCGGCCGGTTCGAAAGACAAGGACCCGGCGATCAGAGTGCTGCGCCGAGAGTCGTCTCGGACCGAATCCGCCGGAAAATCCCGCGGACTGGTGGACGAATTGTCGAGCCTGGCTCCGAGCTTGACCTGGCGGCCCGGGCTGTACCAGGCCTGGCCGGACAGGCCGTGGCTGACTGCCCCGGCCCCGATTTTTCCGGCGCCCCAGACAAACGGCTGATGGCTGGAGGCGTAGTTGTAGGCCAGGCGGTAGCCTCGCCGGCCGCCGGCCGCAGAGGCAAGGGCGGCCTGAAGGTGGGTGGCGGTGGTGCGCTGCTTGCGGACAGCCGGGGAGCGCTGGTCATTGGAAAAAAACAGGCCATCGGCGGAAACTACTCCCAGCCTGCCGATTTTCTGCTCCAGGCGCGTGTAGTACTGAATATGCTCGACCTTGCTGGCGAAGTCTTCCGTGTTCTGCTGAATCTTATTGATCTGCACGTGAATCCCGCCGCTGCCGAACATCCTCCGTCTCAGCCCGCCGCTCACTTTGTTCACACTGTAGGCCCCGCCGGCGATCCCCATGCGCGAGACGGGCTGGGAGGTGGAGGCGGTCAGGCTGCCGAGCGAGACTTCATCGGTCCAGCCCTCGTAGCCGGAACCGGTGCCGCCGTAGCAGATTGCCGCCTGGTCCAGTATTTCCGGCGCGATCATCCGCCAGTCCACGGCCCCGGTGAGCGGATCGTTTAGCGGCATGCCGTCGAGGCTGACCCCGGTGGCGCCGAAACCGCAGCCGAGCGGGGAAAAACGCCGCGGATAACCGTTACCCAGGCTGTCGCCGAGCATGAAGGCCGGAACCAGCCGGAACACTTCATCCGGATAGAGGGCGTATGACTTTTCGATAAACCGCGAGTCGAACAGCAGCGATTCTTCGCCCGGACCCAAATCAAGCCGGGATTGTGTTCCAACGGGTTGAATCGTGCCGGCCGAAGAACTGTCTGCGGCGGCCGGGGTGGCGTGGGCGGCGCTGTCGCCAGGCGTCCGGTCCCCGCCATAAATGATGCGGGTGAACGCCATTAGTACGGCGATCGTCAGACATGCACCTCGTGAGGGAAAAAAAACTTTCACCATCAGGATTTTCTGGAGAAGGCGTAGAGGCCGCCGACCGGCGGCCAGAGAGGTTCGGGCGAATCAGTAAGGCAACTGTCCGGTCGAGTCCGGCAGCTGAGTGACCGGGTCCGCTCGTTTCCAGACTTCGGTCCAGAGCCAGTCACTCTTCAGGTAATTGACTCTCAGCCAGTCGTTTTCCAGGTCGAACCTGCCGACCGGATCAGTCTGGGTCGTGTCCGCTTCCGGGATGAACCGTATAGTTTCAGCATCCTGGTCCACTTCGATCCGGCCTACGTCCTGCCTGCTTCCGTATCCGAATGCTTCGCTGCCGAAATATAGAACGAGCGAATAGCGCCCGTTGGCTATTTGCATCAGGCCGGTGACCGCATTGCGGTCCCAGGAGAGAACGTAATCATTGTCCTGGGTCGTCTGGACCCCCAGCGCTATGTAAGTGCCCTCATAGCTGAAATCCGCCGGCAGGCTGGTCGGCGCGTCCTTGGAACAGCCGGCCAGGGTCAGCGAAATCGATGTAAGGACGGCGATCCTCGAAAAGTAAGAACGGCCTGACTTGCTCATGATCGGCACCGGATTTAGATTGCAACAAAGACTCTCGGCAGAACATTAAACTTACACTATCTGTATACCCTGGACTGTTCCGATAGTTCGATAACCGTTTTCATTTTTCAAAACCGAATTTAACAGTTCTTCGAAATAAAAATCAAGGAAGTCCGGGACAATGGATTTGAAAACCGGGACGCGCCTGCCGGACTGGTTCAAAGTGGAAGTCCGCAGCGGCGACAACTTCACCCGCCTCAAGGGCCTGCTCGACGAGCACGGCCTGCACACGGTCTGCCGGGGCGCCCGCTGCCCCAACCTCTGGGAGTGCTGGAACGCCGGCACCGCCACCTTCATGGTCCTGGGCGATAGCTGCACGCGTAACTGCCGTTTCTGCGGCGTGCCTCCCGCGCGTTCGGTCCGGCCCCCGGACCCCCGGGAACCGGAAAAAATCGCCGAAACTGCGGCCCGGCTCGGACTGGCCTGGGTAGTGATCACCAGCGTCACCCGCGATGACCTGCCAGACGGCGGCGCGAGCCACTTCAACGCTTGCGTGAAAGCGGTCCGC
>JAZDIG010000270.1:0-14383 GCA_043805105.1 Candidatus Glassiibacteriota bacterium
GGTGCGTGTCGCCGTTGGTGGACTTCACCTCGACCACGCCCTCGCCCACCTCCAGCACCGAGATGTCGAACGTGCCGCCGCCGAAGTCGTAGACGGCGATCGTCTCGTCCTTCTTCTTGTCGAGCCCGTAGGCGAGCGCGGCCGCGGTGGGGCTCCTTGCCGAAGAACTTCTTGACCACTTCCCCGATGCGCGGCATGCGCGTCATGCCACCGACCAGCACGACTTCGTCGATCTGCGAGGGGTCCAATCCGGCGTCGCTGAGCGCCCGCTTGGTCGGGCCGACGGTCCTCTGCAGGAGATCGTCAACGAGCTGTTCGAACTTCGCGCGCGACAACCTCATCTGCAGGTGCTTCGGGCCGCTCTGATTGGCCGTGATGAACGGCAGGTTGATGTCGGTCTCCAGGGTGGAGGACAGCTCCATCTTGGCCTTCTCCGCCGCCTCCTTGAGGCGCTGCAGGGCCATGCGGTCCCGGGACAGGTCGATGCCGTTGTCCTTCCTGAACTCGGCCACGATCCACTCGATGACCCGCTGGTCGAAGTCGTCGCCGCCCAAGTGCGTGTCGCCGTTGGTGGACTTGACCTCGAAGACGCCGTCGCCCAGCTCCAGGATCGAGATGTCGAAGGTGCCGCCGCCCAGGTCGTAGACCGCGATTTTTTCGTCCTTTTTGCGTTCCAGGCCGTAGGCCAGGCTGGCCGCGGTGGGCTCGTTGATAATCCGCAGCACTTCCAGGCCGGCGATCTTGCCGGCGTCCTTGGTGGCCTGGCGCTGGCTGTCGTTGAAATAGGCCGGCACGGTAATCACCGCTTTTTCCACCTTGACGCCCAGATAATCCTCGGCGGTCTGCTTCATCTTCTGGAGGATCATCGCGCTGATCTCGGGCGGGCTGTACTCCTTGTCCTGCACCTTGACCACCGCGCTGTTGTTATGGCCGGAGACGACATCGTAAGGCACTTTCTTCATTTCATCGGTCACTTCGCTCACCTTGCGGCCCATGAAGCGCTTGATCGAAAAGACCGTATTCTTGGGATTGGTGACCGCCTGGCGCTTGGCGACCTGGCCCACCAGACGCTCGCCTTCCTTGCTGAAAGCCACCACCGATGGCGTGGTCCGGTTGCCTTCCGCATTGGGGATGACTACCGGGTCCCCGCCCTCCATCACCGCCACGCAGCTATTGGTGGTCCCCAGATCGATTCCTATAACCTTACTCATAAGAAACACTCCTTCACAGTGTATAGATATTGATATCAGGGTTTCTGCTGCCTGAGAGTTCCCGAAACAATCAGAGGCAATTCCTGTGCCCGGCCCGTATCAAGCCAATTTGGCATATATTTTGCCAATTTGGCCGTTCGAAGATTCTTTTGACAGTACTGGGTAGCCTGGGTAAATTACCACCTGCTTCAGCACCTTCCCCAGCCAAAGAGGAACCATGAAATACATAAAGCATGTAATCGCCCTGACGATCTCCCTGGGGTGCCTATACTTCGCTTTCCGCGGAGTCAATTTCCGCGAGGCGCTCTCGATTCTTTACTCCGAGCACATCAGGTACTTGCCGCTGTCGATTTTCATCGCGATGTGTCTGATAGTGATGTGGGTGCGGGCCTGGCGCTGGAAATATTTTTACCTTCCCGAGCATAAAGCGACTGTTGCCGGCCTCACCGTAGCCAATCTGATCGGCTTCATGTCCAACAACATCCTGCCGCTGAGGATCGGCGAGATGGTCAGGGTGGTGGTGGCTCGCCGGAAGGTGAACGCCCCGGTGAGCTACACCCTGGCGGCGCTGTTCATCGAAAGAGTGTTGGATTCTCTCTGCCTGCTGATCTGCCTGGTTTTTCCGCTGTCATTCGGCGCTGTCTTCCCGCCGCTTCTGGTCAAAATCGCCAGAATTATGATTTTTGTATTTGCCGGAGCGGTGATAATGCTTATAATATTACGCAGTAAGCCGGAACTGGTGCAGAAAGCCGCCGTGCCGGTGGGCCGCTGGTTTCTGCCGGCCCACACTTTCGAAAAGTTCGAACATTTCATGGGGACTTTCAGTCAGGGGCTGGCGATCCTGCGCAACGGCCCGGCGATGGTCAAGATTATAGCCCTGAGCCTGTTCCATTGGTGGCTGATAGTTTTCAGCTACAGCCTGGCCTTCCGCGGGTTCGGCATCGACGGTTTACCTTGGACCGCGCCGTATCTGACCATGGGCCTGGTGGGCCTGGGAGTGGCGCTGCCCTCCGCGCCCGCCTTCGTAGGCCCGGTCCACTGGGCGATCATTTTTTCGCTGAACGAAGTGTTCGGGGTGGCGAGGAGCACCGCCACCGGATTCGCGATCATAATGCACCTGCTGATGATGGTGCCGATCACCATAGTCGGCCTGATTCTGATGTGGCGCGAAGGTCTGACACTGGGTCAGATCAGGGAGCGGGCGGACCACCTCGAGGAAGCTAACGGAAACCAGGCCTCGGCCTGAAACGGGAACGGGTTTTCCGTTTTCGGAGAGAACACCGATGAGCGCGGAAAAGCGCGACAGTCTGAAAATCGAAGTGTTCGCCAAGGTCAACCTCAGCCTGAGAATCCTGGGGCGGCTGGAGGGCGGCTACCACTCGCTGGAGACGATCTTCCAGAACATCTCTCTTTCGGACAGGCTGAAAGTCAGTATCACCCACGGCGAAATAATCGTCCATTGCGGTACAGCCGGTGTCCCGGAGGATGAGGAGAACACGGCGCACAAGGCGGCCAGGCTCTGCCTCAAGCGCCTCGGAATCCAGGATCGCGGAGTGGAAATCCGGATCGAGAAGGGGATTCCCATCCGCGGCGGATTCGGGGGCGGAAGCGCCGATGCGGCCGGGACGATCATCGCCTGCGAGCATCTGTTCGGACCGCTTCCCGGCGGCGATTCGATCCGCTATGCGCTGGCCGCCTCGATCGGCGCGGACGTCCCGTTCATGCTCTGCGGCGGCAGGGCTTTGGCCTGGGGAATCGGCGAGCGGATGCTGAGACTGCCGGTAAAAAAACACACTCCGGTGCTGCTGGTGATCCCGCAAATCCCGGTTTCGACCACCTGGGCCTACCGGGCGCTGGACAACTCCCAGGCGGAGGGGGACAGTACCGAGACGCTGGAACTCAACGGCGGCCCCCTCCAGTGGGAGGAGATAATCGGACACCTGGGGCCCCTGGACACCATCGTCAACGACTTCGAACCGGTGGTGTTCGCCCACCATCCTGAACTGCGCGAAATCAAACGCTCACTGATCGACTCCGGCGCGCGAGTGGCCCTGCTCAGCGGCAGCGGCAGCGGAATTTTCGGGCTGTTCGATACGGAAAAGAAGAGAGATGCGGCGATGAAAGCCCTGGAGGGAGATGCCGACTTCCGGCTGATCGCGGCCCATTTCATCGACCAGGCCTACCGGATAATCGACTGACACACCATTACTGCGGGTCCTAATTGCCGGTCCCGTCCTTCTGCGCCAGGTTTCTCAGCCGGTTTCGCGCACTGCGCAGCCAGTCGCTGTTCTGCCCGGCGAGAGTTTCGATCCTGTGATAGGCGGCCACCGCCTCCTCCACCCGGCCCAGTCCTTCGAGGGTCAAGCCCTGCTGGTAGAGCGCCTGCAGGGCCATTTCATTGGCTCTCCCGTCGAAGAGCTCCGGCACGCCGTCCAGGCATTTCACGCTTTTTTCCGGATAACCGGAGGCCCGGTACTGTTCAGCCAGCATCAGCCTGGCGCGGGCGGTCAATTCGAGGTCCCTGCTCCAGAAAATGGAAAGCAGGCCAACCGCCTCCTGGATTTTCGCGGCCCTCATCGACGCCTCGGCCCAGCGCAGCACCACTTCGCCGGCCCCGCCGGCAGCGGTTTCGGCCCCCCACTGGCGGCGACGCAGCTCGAGAGCCTCCGGCCAATTGTTCTGGGCACTCGATAGAGCGGCGCGCATACCGAGTTCGGTGGACAGGGAGAGTGCGCCGGCCGGCGCCTGGTCTATCAGCGAGCGCGCCTGGTCGGTCCGGCCTGCCTCCAGGTAGAGACGGGTCAGCTCGACGCACGCGCTCTGTCCCCAGCCGCTCCAGGGGTATTTTTCTGCCAGGGAAGTCAATTGCCGGTTGGCCGCGGCGACATCGGCCTGGGCAATGGCCAGCCTCCAACCCACCCAGAGGAAGCGGTCCTCGGCGTAGACATCGCCGAACAGCAGCTTGACGTCATCGTACAGGTTGGCGGCCTTGGTCGCGGCTCCGGCCTTCAGCATAAATTCGATTTCGTCCAGGAACAGCTCGCAGAGGGCCGCCCGACGCTCGGGAAAATTCTTGCGGAAGTCGTCCCGCATTTCGCTCACCCGGTCCAGCTTTCCCCCGGCCGCATCACAGGCCATCATTCCGCGATAGGCAACGAAGGCCAGGTCTATACGGAAGAAAGGATTCCAGGGGGACCGGCGCAGCCTTTCGAACTCCCGGCGCAGCCGCTCCAGGTCTTCCCGGCCGCCGGCCAGACGGCCCTCGAGCTCGAACGCCCGCGCCACTTCAGCGAGCGGGTGCGATTCCGGAATCCGGACGAGGAATTTTTCCGCCAGGGCCGGACTGCCGGAGGCATAATATAGTTCGACGGCTGCCGCATCAGCCGCCATTGTCGCGGTATCGTCCTGCCAGTTCTGACGGTAGCGCACCAGCCTGGAACTGGCTCCGGCATAGTTGCCGAGCCGGGTGAGCGCCCGGATAGCGTAAATCTCGAAACGGCGCCGGCGGTCGGTGTCCAGAGCGGCTGGATCGAGCCGGTCGAGGATTTCGACCGCCCGGGCGTAGCGGACGGTCAGAAACGATGCCTCGGCCAGGGCCGCCAGGTAATCCACGCCCTGAGCGGCGTAAGGATGGTTCTTCGCCCAGTCGCCGATAGTCCGGTAGGCGAGTGAAAAGCGGTCCTGGCTCAGGTGGATAATCCCCAGCCGCAGACCGGCCAGGCTGGCCCAGTGGCTGCCGGCGTAGCTGTCGAGCAGCTTGCCGTACAGACCGGCCGCACTGTCGGTCGCGCCGGCAAACATGGCCCTTTCGAGCGAGGCGGCCAGGCTGCAGAGCGCTTCCGCAGTCAGTTCGCGGTCCGCGCCGCTGCCGATAGCCTCGCTCCACATGGCCCGGGCGCTGTCGGCCAGCGCCATGGCGGTCATCCCGGAATCATTCTGGGCCGCGGTCCAGTAGCGGGAAGCCAGCCAGCCGAGGAGTTCGGCCCGGGCCTGGCCGGGCGCCAGACCGGGCAGCTCGGCCTTCAGCTCACTGTCAATTTCCCGCACCTGACTGGGCGAAAGAGACTTGAAGCTGGCGCGATAAATTTCGAGGTAGGTGGAAACGACCGCCTCGCGGCCGTGGAAGCTTTTTTCATTGGCCAGCAGGTTACGGACCTCGCGCAGCGCCTGGGCGATCCTCTCGTTCGAGCCGATCGGGTCGGTCTGCTTGCGCGCCAGGCCGGAGAGGAAGCGGTAGCGGATCAGCTTGTGCCTACCGAGCGGGTCTGCGGGAGTCTTCTGCTGCAGTATTTCCAAGGCGCGGTCGTAGTCGCCGAGGGTTTCGGCGGCGATTTCGGCCAGACGCAGGGCGGAAACCTGCCCGTCCTGGCGCTGATAGATGTCCAACAGCTCATCGGCGGCCCGCAGCGGGTCCGGAGACTGGAACATTTTTATCTCATTCAGCCTCGAACTGGCATCCTGCCAGTAGCGGCTGGCCGGGTAGCCCGCGATCAGCTTTTCGAGCAGAGATTTTTCTTCGTTCAGTCCGCCGGTGGCAAACTTCAGCCCGGCGTAAACCCAGAGCAGGCTGTCCTTGTCGTGAAAGGGATCGCCGGGGGCGGCCAGATAGTCCCGTAACTCCGCCTCGGCGCGCAGCGAGTCTTCGGCGGCGAAATAGAGCCGGGTTCGGGCCAGGCGCAGCCGGGCCTGCCGGTCCTCACTCACGGCCGACAGGTCGCCGACGCCCTCCAAAATCCTCATCGCCTCCCGCAACCGGCCTGAATCGGCCAGCAGTCCGGCGCGCATGAGAGCGACATCGGCCGCGCCGGCAGCGCCGAACTTCGCGCTGAAAGTGTCAAGCGCCCGTTCCAGCTCCCCCGGCGTTTTTTTCTGGGCGGCCACCCGCTCGAGCTGTTTCAGCAGGACCATGGAGCGGTCGGGATCGTCCGAGCGGCTCAGGGCGGCGGTGGCGTGGCGGAAGTAGGCATCGGTATCGCCCCGGCGCAGGTCGATTGCCATCAGCAGGACGAAAAGCGAATCGGAGTCGATTCCTTCCGCTCTCAGCTTAGCGCTGCCAGTCAGGCTTTCGAACAGGGAATCAGCGGTAGGCAGGTGACCGAGGGCCAGATAGGCGTGGCCCAGAATGAAACGGAACCGCGGCGACTGGAGCGCAGAGTCGCCGGAAGAGCGCCTGATTTCTTCGGCCAGGTGCAGGGCCGAATCCGGCCGGCCCAGACCGGTCTGGCAGCCGATGGCGATTATCCTGACTTCCAGCTGCAGCCCGGTCTGGGCGTTACCCAGGAAAGCGCTGAGGCTTTGGAGCAGCGCGGCCGCTTCCTCGATTCTGCCGGCCCGATAGAGCAGGTCGGCGCCGCGTTCGAGGACCTGGGAAAGATATTGCCTGTCAGTATCCTGGCGCAGGTACTGCAGGTAGTAGCGCAGGGCTTTGAGTTCCAGGCCGGCCCGTTCGGCCGAACCGCCGGCAGCGACCAGCGCCGGCGCCGTGAAGGCGGAATCGGCAAAGGCGGCTGCCACCGGTTCCACGGCCAGCACGGCCAGGGTATCCCGGGTCCGGCGGCTGTAGATCAGGCCGAGCTGGGCGAGGGCCTCACCGAGCTTATCAGAGGCCGGGTACTGGACCACCAGGTCCGACAACACCACCTCGGCGCTGTCAGCCTTGCCCCGGGCCGCTTCCAGCACTCCTTTGAGGAACATGGCCCTGGGCTTGCTGTCGTCCCTGCCGGGCATGCCGAGGAAGCGGTTCAGCACCTGCAGGGCGGTGGTGGTGTCTCCGCGCGCGGCCTGCCTGGCTGCACCATTGATCAGGCGGTCGTTCTCGCGGGAAGCGCCGGCATCACCGTAGCCGAGCGCAAGACAGATGCCGAGCGCCAGCGTTGAGGTCAAAATCCGCTTCAATAGAAAATTCCGGCCACCCGATACCGCCCGCGCGAAAAGTCTGGTTTGATTAATGATGACAAGTCCGCCTGATTGGAGTATTTTTATCCCGCCCCATCGGCCACCCGCTCCCGGTTGACGGTATCCGGCGGCTATTGGCAGCCGGCGAATCGGCTTGCGACAAGCTTGGGGCGGATGCCGTCGTTATAGCTGTCATTCCTGTTAGACGGGGATTCCGCCTTCGCTCTTCAAAGAGCCTCGAGGGGCATGGCGGAGACAGGCCCGGATAATAATATAAATCCCGGCCGGCGACAATCCCATCGACAGAAAGATTATATCCGAGATGGGCGCTGATTACAAGTAAATGGTCAATATTCCAGGATATTAAGGAGCCGCGATATGAAGATAGCCGTTCTCGCCGGTGGAGTCAGCGCCGAACGCAAGGTTTCGCTGGGCAGCGCTGCCTGTGTGGCCAGGGCCCTGGGTGGGAGCGGCCACGATGTCGTCGTCATCGACCCGGGCCTCGGCTGGCGAGCGATCGATCCGGTCTCGGCCCCGGCCGAACCGGCCGGCCCCTCCTGCGGCCTGCCGGGCGAAGAGGGTCTGGCTCAACTGCAAAAAGTGGACGTGGTTTTCAATACCCTGCACGGCGGCCAGGGCGAAGACGGCACACTGAACGCGGTACTCGAACTGCTGAGCCTGCCTTACACCGGCGGCAGGCCCGGCGCCTGCGCGGCGGCGATGAACAAGGTGGTAAGCAAGCAGCTCTTTACCGCGGCGGGCGTTCCGACCCCGGACTACGAAGTGCTGACCAGCTCGCACCGGGAGCTCTGGCCGGGGCAGATCGAGGCGGCGGCCGGACGGTTCGGCCTGCCGCTGATAGTCAAGCCGGCCGAGGAAGGGTCCACCGTGGGCCTCTCGAAAGTGGCAAGCCGGGAGGAACTGGCGCCGGCGGTGGAAAAGGCCACCGCGCTCAGCCGGCAGGTGCTGATCGAGCGGTATATAGCGGGCCGGGAGCTCACTGTCGGCATCCTCGCCGGCCGGGCGCTGCCGGTGCTGGAAGTGGTCGTGCCGGGCGGCTTCTACGATTACCAGGCCAAGTACCTGAGCCATGACAACCGCTACATCTGCCCGGCCCAGATCGAAGAAGAGAGCGCCCGCCGGGCGCAGTGCCATGCCGAGGCGGCATTCGAGGTACTGGGGCTGGAGGATTACGCCCGTATCGACTTCCGGCTGGACCCGGAGGGCGGGCTCTGGTGCCTGGAAGCCAACAACCAGCCGGGCATGACAGACAGCTCGCTGCTGCCCAAGGCGGCTCTCGTGATCGGCCTCGACTTGACAGCGCTCCTCGAGCGCATTATAAAGAACGCACTGTCAAGATTTTAGCCTGGCCGCGGGCCGGGTTCCCGGAGGTTATCCGAACGGCGGGAGACGGAGACGAGGCCGCCCGGACGGAAATCATCCGCGGTTTCGCCGGGGGAGAGAAGAACTCGCAACTGCTTGAGAAACAAAATCACCCGCAAGGAGAATAATTTGACTACCACTGCCACCCGGACCGCACTGCGGGACCTGCAGAGCGAACCGGACCACCGCAACCTCGAAATCCAGAAAGTGGGCGTCAAGAGCCTGCGCTATCCGATCACGGTGCAGGACCGGGCCAACGGCACGCAGCACACCGTGGCCAGCGTGCAGATGAGCGTGCACGTGCCCCACCGCTTCCGCGGTACGCACATGAGCCGGTTCATCGAGATCCTCAACCACCACCGCGGCAACATCGCCAGCGACAATCTCAAGCACATCCTGGCCGAAATGCGGCAAAAGCTGGATGCCGAGGTGGCCCACCTGGAGCTGGAGTTCCCTTATTTCCTCGAGAAACGGGCGCCGGTGACCGGGGCCAAGGCCCTGCAGGAGTATATCTGCCGGTTTGCCGGTTCGCTGGGCAGCCGTGAGAAAGACACCGATTTCGTTCTGACCGTGAACGTCCCGGTGACCACCCTCTGTCCCTGCTCGCGGGAAATCTCCGACTTCGGCGCCCACAACCAGCGCTCGATCCTCACGGTTTCGGTGCGTTTCTACGGTTTCGTCTGGATCGAGGACCTGGTGGAGATCGCCGAGCAGAGCGCAAGCTGCCCCCTCTATCCCCTGCTCAAGCGCCGGGACGAAAAGTTCGTCACTGAATACGCCTACAAAAATCCGCGCTTCGTGGAGGACGTGGTGCGCGAATGCGCGCTGAGGCTGGAAAGTTGCGAGGCCATCCACTGGTACCGGGTCGAGGCGGAGAACTACGAGTCGATCCACAACCACAACGCCTACGCCCTGCTCGAAAACGACAAGAACGCAAAAAAAGAATGATTTCTCCGCGTGACCGTGCAATCTCTCCCGGCAGCGGCAGACCATCCAGCCTGCCGCCTTGCTCTGTCGGAATTGGGCACCCGGGTTCCTGATTGAAATTATCCTCTGATCACAACTCCTTTAAAAATAATAAAATAACCAATTTCAACGTCCAGTTTGAAAAAAAATCTTGACAAAGGATTTTCCGCTCTATACTATGTTATTATCACATATCCTGTCCATTGGCTGTCTTTCCCAACCGTGTTCCCCCCGACACGGAGAAAATCCATGCCCTTTAAAGACTGGACGATCTTGATCGTCCCCCATAACGATATACAGTCGCACCGGTTCAAGGTATCCAGGTGGCTGGTCTTTATGGGAGTCGTCACGGGTCTGGTGCTTTCAGTCGGGATCAGCGTGCTGGTGATTTCCTCCCACAGCAAGAATTTCGACTTCCTCCGCTTCATCAACCTTCAGCATGAAAACCAGATCCTTACCCAGAAGCTGCAGGATGTCGAGGGTAAGATCGGCCAGATGGATCAGCTGATCGGCGGGCTGATGGATGAAAACCAGATTTTCCGCCGGATTGCCGGTCTGGAGCTGATCGACGATGAAATAACCAAAGTGGGTATCGGCGGAACGTTCGTGGGCAAAAACGAAGAGCTGATCGAGGTCAACGGCCCGCTGGCGATGAAAGTTTACCGGCAGGAAGACCACGTGGACCTGCTCCTGCGAAAGGCGGCGCTTATCGGCCAGAGTCTCCAGGAGGCGATCGGCAGCCTGGAGGCCAATAGCGACCGCTGGACCCACACTCCGTCGATCATGCCCACCGAGGGCTTCATTTCCAGCGGTTTCGGCAAGCGGAGCCACCCGATCTACCACATCTCGCAGCAGCACAACGGGATCGACATCTCCACCCGCCGCGGCGCGCCGATTATCGCCCCGGCCGACGGCATGGTGTTGATGGTCAAGCAGCAGATCGGCTACGGGCTGACCCTGGCGCTCGACCACGGCTACGGCCTGATTACCCGCTACGCGCACTGCAGCAAAAGCAACGTGCGGGTGGGCCAGCGGGTCAAGCGCGGGGATGTCATCGGTTTCGTGGGCGACACCGGGATCACGACCGGTCCCAACCTGCATTACGAAGTCTATGCGGAAAACCTGGCCAAGGACCCGCTGGACTATATCCTCGACAACTACGTCCCCTGACCATACCACCCCGCTCTTTCGACGACCGGCAAACTTCAGTTCCGTACGGTATTCGACTTGACTTTTCGTCTTGTCCGGTTGTATTATCAGCCTGTCCCAGGTCCACAGGACAAAAGCTCGCTAACCCCGTCAGGACCGGAAGGTAGCAGCGGTACGCTTGCAGGTTTTGTCGCTGTGGGAAGCCTGGGACATTTTTATCTTCGCTCCTGGTGAACCATCCCGGCCACTCCGGCCGCATTGGCTTAGATAATACTCTCTCATTTCCCATTCACCCTTTCCGGGAGCCGCTGTATGTTCATCCTGCATTCCTATCTGCCGGCCGTGGTTCTCTGCCTCGTCACCATGCTCTGCTGGGGTTCCTGGGCTAATACCCAGAAACTGGCCGGCCGCACTTGGCGGTTCGAGCTGTTTTACTGGGACTACGCCCTGGGTGTGCTGCTGTTGTCGGTGATTTTCGGCCTCACTCTCGGCAGCAGCGGCAGCCAGGGCCGGCCGTTCATCGAGGATATCCTGCAGGCGGATGCGGCCAGCATCCGTTCGGCGGTGATCGGCGGGGTGATCTTCAACCTCTCCAACATCCTGCTGGTGGCGGCAATCGCCGTGGCCGGGATGGCGGTGGCCTTTCCGGTGGGGGTGGGCCTGGCGCTGGTGATCGGGGTGATCACCAGCTACCTGGTGCGGCCCGAGGGCAGCGCGGGCGCGCTGTTTCTGGGAGTGGGGATTATCGTGGTGGCGATAGTGCTCGATGCGGTGGCCTACCGCAGGCTCGGCTCAGCCGGCTCGGGCGGAGCCAAGGGCCTGGCGCTGAGCGTGCTGGCGGGCGTACTGATGGGCTTTTTCTACCGCTACGTGGCAGCCAGCATGGCCGGCGATTTCGCCAGTCCGGAAGCCGGCCGCCTCACCCCCTACACCGCTGTCTTTTTCTTTTCCCTGGGACTGTTTTTCAGCAACTTTCTCTGGAACACCTTGGCGATGAAATTCCCGGTGTCCGGCGAGCCGGTGTCGATCAGAGAATACTTCCACGGCTCGGCCAGGGTCCACCTGACCGGCATCCTGGGTGGGATTATCTGGAACATCGGCATGAGTTTCAGCATCATCGCCAGCGGCCAGGCCGGCTTCGCGATCAGCTACGGGCTGGGCCAGGGCGCCACCATGGTGGCCGCCTTCTGGGGCGTTTTCATCTGGAAGGAGTTCGCCGCTGCGTCAACGGGGACTAACAAGCTGCTGGCGGCGATGTTCGTCTGTTATATCGTGGGACTGGCTCTCATTATCTACGCCCGCGCGGCCGGTGTTTGAGCAGTCAGCTTACGGGCTGCTTTTCGCCGCAGAGGTCGGCCAGCACCGGCTGGCAGAGCCTGCTGAAATCCGCGAACTTCATCCGGATCGCCTCGAAATGGCTGCAGGCGTTGAAGGTGATGGTGTCGTCCTTTTCGAGGCGCCGGTCGACGTAGACTTTCAGGCCGTAGAGGTTGCCGAACGGCGGCATGGCTCCGGGCTCGCAGTCAGCGAACAGCTCGCGCATCACCTCCTCGCCGGCCAGCATTGGATTTGTCATGCCGCTGGCGGCGGCGAACTTCTCCAGATCCACCTGGTGGGGGGCATCCACCACAGCCAGGGCGTAGTTTTCACCATCGGTGATCAGCACGCTCTTGACTACTTCCCTGCCGGGACGGTGGACGCTGGCGGCGGTTTCCTGGGCCGTATAGGCGACGCTGTGCGGAATCAGCTCGAAATCTATCCGGTTTTCTTCCAGCAGGCGGGAGAGCTTTTTGGATACTGACATGGGGCCTCCTTGGCGAAGTGGCGATGGGAGTCACTCGATCATAAGCGGCTGACCGAGTTCGCTGAAGCTGAAGTTCATGAACGCCCGCCGGCCGTTGTAATCCAGCACCCGCCGCTCGTCGTTTTCACGCAGGTCTCCCCGGACCACCTCGAAGTGGCCGCCGTTGCGCCCGCAGGCCACCTCCAGCGGAATCTCGCAGGCGATGAACCTGCCGATTCCCTTAGCGCTGAGTTTCCGGATCAGTTGCGGGGAAAGGAGCGAATCGCAGGAAGTGAGGATTACCAGCGGGCTGCTTCCGGTAAATAGACGAGCGGCTTTCACGGTTCGAACCTCCCTGCAGAGAGAGGCGCTTTCAGGCGTTGCTGGCTGGTACCGGATGCTGATCAGATAATATTACTGCCGTTGACTGGATACCTGGAGCGCAGGAATATTGAACGTCCCTTATTAATATTAGCCCGCCGGGTGCCCGTTTGGCAAGCACCGGGGGAAAAACGATTTTTGAGTAAGAAACGGTGATGAAAGCCGCCAGGCCGAGGATTTGGCAAGTACGATGGAGCATGCCGGCGGGCCGGGAGCGTTAGTCTCCTTGGATTACGATCCTATTCATGCAGGCCTCGACGGCGCTCGACGCGCTCTATAACACTTTTCAGTCCATGTCTTCCTTTTCCCAATCTATATACTGCGGGGGGCTTTCACCGATTCGTTTTATCACTCTGGGATATTTGCCGGGAGGCACTTCGTCCTCAATGGCCACTACATTGATCTGATGCCACCAGTCATCGCCGAAGTCGAACCAGTAGCCGAAAGCCTCATTTACTTTTAATCCCAGAGACTCTATGGTTTTTCTATTCACTTTACCCGCTGGCTTGGGCTCAGCAAAAAGACCATGTGTGGCCTCAGGCAGGACGTAATGCCGCGCCCTGGGGTCCATCGGCCCTTTACCGCCGATCTGGAACTCGTACATGTGCTCTTCTTCGCGGTCGAAAGCCTTGAAAATCTCCTCGTGCAAGACTTCCAGCGACTGATCGCCTCGAATCTGAATGGTTCGGGAGAGCTCTTTGTTTTTTTTGAGGAATTTCCCGGTAATGGGGCCATCGATAATGAAGACCTCCAGCGTGTACAACCGCGTGTCCCTGGGTTCGGGCTTAGGCTTCTTAATTCTGGCTTTCACGGGTTGCCTCCCGTTCTAACTCAATATGGTTGAAGACGTAAGTAATACCGCAGGGAGTTCAACGAAAGATACTCCTAAATGCCAAAGTTTTCCTGATAACGTGCTTTAAGAACCTGGTGATGGATGGAGGATTGGCTCATTATCCACATCAGAGTGCATTCCCCTCTTCGCCAGCCGCCGGTTTCCCCAAGTATATCAGGCGGTCAGCATGGCGTGCGCCTCCAGCAGGTGGTGCCGAATGGCGAGACCGTGCGGGCAGCCGCTTTCACAGGGCGCCGGACAATTTCGGCAGAATCCGGCGCGGCCGGCCGCCGGCAGGGCGGCGTAGCGCGCCATGGCTTCTTTTTCGAATGCGTAGCACCGGAAGTACATGCCGAAACGCTGGATGTCGGCCACCTTCACTCCGTGCGGGCAATAGTGCTCGCAGGCCGAACAGTTGCGGCAATAGCTGTGATCGAAGGCGGTGCGATATTGCTCCAGGAGATCGGCGTCCCGCAGGGAAGTTTCGGTGTTGATCGCTTCGAGATAATTGTCTATGGCGGAGAAATTGGTGAAATGGACACAGGTTGATGTAACGTTCGGATTGGAGAGGGCCCAGCGCATGCGCGCCTGGTCCAGATCGAGTCCCTTCTGCTGCAGGGGCTCGAGCTCGCTCTCCCTGGTCCCGGCGTGCACCTTGAACACGATCACGCCGATCCCGGCTTCGGCGGCCCGGGCGAAGATCTTCATCTGGCTTTTGTATTCCATGAAATTGTAGCGGCAGAGCAGGACGTCGTAGTAGCCGAGGTCGATGGCGCGCTCGAG
>JAZDIG010000271.1:0-4746 GCA_043805105.1 Candidatus Glassiibacteriota bacterium
CGGTCGACTTTTTCCTGGTCGAGGTCCACCACCACGATCTCTTCACCCTGCTGGGAAAGGCGCGAGGCGAGCTGGAAACCTACGTCCCCGGCCCCGATGATGATTGCCCTCATGCGGATCCCTGTCCCGCAGCGAGTTATCCGCTGTTGGAGGCGCTGCCGCGGCTGGCGGCGTTTTCGGTCGGCTGGCTGATGTTCGGCTGGTTGCCGTAATTTTTCAGCAGGACATTGCTGCCGATCTCGATGAAGCGATCGGCGGTTTCCCTGAGTTCGGTGCTGAGGTTGTGGCCGAAGGCGTAGAGTTCGACGGTAGGGCCGAGCTTTTTAACCAGGTGCACCAGGGAAACGAAATCCCCGTCCCCGCTCACCAGGGCCACTACGTCCAGGTAAGGCGCCAGCTCGATGATATCGATCGCGATGCCCATGTCCCAGTCACCCTTGGCCGTCCCGTCGGTGAAGGATTTCAGCTCCTTGCGCCGCACCTGGTAGCCTTTCTTTTCCAGGACGCTGATAAACCCGCTCTGGTCGATCTCGCTGCTTTCGACGATGTAAGCCGCGGCCTTGATCAATCGCCGCTGGGCCAGAATGTGATCGAGCATCGTCTCATAGTCCAGCCGCGCCCCGTCGAGTTTCTTGGCGGCGTAGAACATGTTCTGGACGTCGACGAACACTCCCACGCGCACGTTTTCGGTGGGTATTTCCTGGAGCCGCCGGCGCAGCGCCCCGTTGCCGCTGGTTAAGGGGTCGGTCGGGGATGCGGAACCTGGGGATTCGATGGCCTCGAGGCGTTTGCGCAGGCCCTCCAGCTCACGCGACTGCTCGATCAGCATGGCCTTGATCTCGCGCCCCACCCCGTCGATGTGCATTTCCAGCGAGCTGAGACGGCTCATGCACAGGGGCCGCGTGGCCAGCAAGCTGCCGGTATCGCGGAAACGGTGGCTCAGCACCGGCTCGAATTCCTCCAGCAGCGTGACGTGCCGTTCGTGCAGGATTACCCAGAGCAGGGTCGAGCCGGTTTTGCGGTCGAACGAGCCCTCCGACTGCAGGCTGGTGACCATCTCCCGCAAACGCTGCTCCCCCAGACCCAGATAGCTCTTGAGCCGGCCGGCGAGTTCCTGGTCGATCGCTCCCCAAAGGCTGCCAGCCACACGCTTGGGGCCGGAGCTCCAGGCCTTGAGCAGAATGTCAATCAGCTCGTCGCTGCGCGCCTGGCGCAGGTCCAGAGTCTCGTTGCGGGTGGTGCAGCGGTGGGCCAGCTCGACCAGCCGCTGGCGCTCGAACAGGTTCTCCAGCAGCAGGCGGAGCTGCTCATCCGAAGGCAGGGAGGTTTCCCTGTACTGAGTGCGGGTTTCGTTTGGATTTTGCATTTTGATGTGTGCCTTTCATCTGGCCTATTGAGAATGATAATAAGTAACATGCGATACGCGTAAATATAGCGAACCGTTCCCTATTTGACAATTTATTCGTCGATCCTGATTTTGCCAAGTCTGAAACCCACCAGGATGATGAAGAGGAAATTGAAGGCCAGCATCAGGATGGCCTGTTCGTAGCCGATCATGGTGAGGAAAAGGGCGCAAAAGCCGGTAAAGCTGGAAAAGGTGTAGATCAAGAGGACCGTGTCGGCGGCGCCGAGTCCGATTTTGACCAGGCGGTGGCTGCTGTGGTCCTTGCCGCCCAGTGAAACGGGTTTGCCGCGCAGAATCCGGGTAAAGGTCACCAGCGCCGTGTCGAAGATCGGATAGATCAGGACCAGCAGCGGAATGGCCAACGACAGCTTGAAGCTGCCGGTATCGACCCCGGATGCCGTGCCCCAGCTTCCCACGATGGACAATCCGGCGATGACGAAACCGATGAACAGGCTGCCCGAATCGCCCATGAAGATCCTGGCTTTGGGAAAATTGTGCGGGAGGAAGCCGAGTCCAGCGCCCACGAAAACGAAGAAGGCGTAGCCGAGGTCGATCTGGCCGTTGACGAAAGAGATCAGCCCGAAAAAGAAGCTGCTGATTACCGCCACCCCGCAGGAAAGCCCGTTCATGTTGTCGATCAGGTTGAACGCATTGGTCATCCCGATGATCCAGAACAGGGTGAACGGGTAGGTCAGATATTTCAGCCAGCTTAGTTGCAGGATGAAGCCCAGGTCCGAAAAGATGGTCACGCTGATCCCGTAGTAGATCAGGAAGAAGCCGGCAATTACCTGGCCGAGCAGCTTGACATAGGGGTAGAGCCCGCCCCTGGCGTCGTCCACGTTGCCCACCAGGACCAGGATCGTCCCGCCTACCAGCAGGCCCAGCACCTGGTCGGACCCATCCGCGGCCACTATTCCTCCGGCCACGCACCACAGCACGCTCCCGGCGAAGAAATACCCGGTCCACTTCGGCCGGCGGATCAGGCCGTAGAGCAGAAACACCACGCCGGACAGCATCAACAGCGCTTCCCAGATGTCGATCATGTCCCTGACGACCAGGCCGACCAGGAAAGCCATGTAGATCGCATTTCCACCCAGCAGCGGTACGGGTTCACGGTGGAAGCGGTCGTTGCGGGGTTTGTCGACTATGGAGTAATCGAGGGCGAGGCGTTTGAAGAATATATTCAGTACGAAGGATAGGAAAGTGATCCCGATGAGGATTAACAGGGCTGAAGTCAATACCTCCCTGCTGATAAGCATCTGAAAAATCCCTGTTTGATTGCCGGACCGGGCCGGTTCCCGGGGCCGCGCACCAGTCCCGGCCTGCCCGGCCGCCCGCTTCAGCCCCTGCCGGCAGCGCTTTCAGAATTCCTGGGGATGGCCGATCAGAGAGTCCGGCCCGACCTCCCTGACGTAGGCGATCACGCGTTCCAGAATCGTGTCCAGATCGAATTGCGGTTCGTATCCGGTCAGCCGGCAGACCCGGGTGATATCCGGGATGCGCTTGAGCATGTCCTCGAAGCCGGCCGCGTACGCCTGGTCGTAAGGGACGAGCTTGATCTGGGAAGAACTGCGGGTCATTTTGCGGACTTTGTGGGCCAGCTCCATGATCGAGATTTCCCGATTGTTGCCCACGTTGAAAATCCGTCCCTCGGCCTCGGGAATGCCGCTCAGCCGGATCAGGTACTCGATCGTGTCGTCCACCAGGGTGAAGCAGCGAATCTGCTGGCCGTCCCCGTAAACCGGGATGGTTTCGTTCTTCAGGGCATAGGCCACGAAGCGCGGCACCACCATCCCGTAGCGGCCGGTCTGCCTGGGGCCGACAGTGTTGAAAAGCCGGGCGATCACCACCGGCAGCTTTTTTTCCTGGTAATAAGCCAGGGCCAGGAATTCATCAACCGCCTTGCTGCAGGCATAACTCCAACGGTTCTTGGTGGTGGGTCCCATCAGGCTGTCGTCATCCTCGGCGAACGGCACCTTCTCGCTCTTGCCGTAAATTTCGCTGGTGGAGGTGATCATGGTTTTCTTTTTGTAGCGGTTGGCGATTTTCAGCACCATTTCCGTGCCGAGGATGTTGGTTTCGATCACCGCCACCGGATGACTGACGATCAGTTCGACCCCTACGGAGGCGGCCAGATGGAAGATGATATCGCATTCATATACCAGCCGGTCCATCACCGTTTCGTTCAGGATATTCTCGATGGCGAAAGTAAAGTTCTTGTGGCCGGTCAGGTGGTTGATGTTTTCCATCCGGCCGGTGGACAGATCGTCGATAATGGTGACACGTTGGCCCAGTTTGATCAGCTTCTCACTGAGGTGCGAGCCGATAAAGCCTGCCCCACCGGTTATCAGCGCTCTCATCTGGTTTCTCCTCGTCTGCCGGCTTCCTCCGGCCGCGCGGGCCGGGTGGCCGCCCGGGCTTACGGCAGACGCCCGGTCCCGGTCGGCCGACGGTAACGGCACTTATCAGACAGTCAGATTTTCCCTGGCCAGCAGGTCACGGTAGAGTTTGTCGATATCACTCAGCAGCCGGTTCTTGTCGAAGAGGGGATAGACTTTGTTCCGGCCGGCGATTCCCATCATATCCCGCCGCTCGGGCTTGCGCAGCAGATAGAGCATCGCTTCGGCGAGCGCGCCGGGGTCGTTGGAGGGCACCAGCAGGCCGTTATCACCGTCCAGGATCAGGTCCCGCACTCCGCCGACATCGGTGGAGATCACCGGTCTGCCGGCCGCCATCGCCTCGATGAGCGCCACCGGCAGACCCTCGTTGAACGAGCTCAGCGTGACTATGTTCAGGCCGGCGTAAATCTTGACCAGGTTATGCTGAAATCCCATAAAAATGACCCGAGAATCCAGGTCGAGCTCCCGAGTCTTCTTTTCGAGCCTTTCGCGCAGTTCACCGTCGCCGATAATGAGGAACTTGACGTTTTCCAGCCGGCTGGCAACGGTCCGGGCCGCTTCGAGGAAACAGAGGTGATTCTTGATCGGAACCAGTCTGGCCACAATCCCGACCAGCAGCGTCTCCGGCGGCAGGGACAGCTCATCCCGCAATTCATTCGGATCCTGAACCATAGTGACGAACGGCTTCAGGTCCAGACCCAGTGGTACGGCGACGATCTTTTCCGGCTCGGCAATCCTGTAGCTGATTATCTCCCGGCGCTGCAGCTCGCCGACGGTGATGATAACGTTCGTGAATTTAGCCAACAGCCTTTCCAGCCACAAGAAAAATTTGGTCTTGAAATAGCCGAAATAGCTGTGAAATACGTGTCCGTGGAAGGTGTGGATGATTATCGGCACCCCGGTCAGTTTGGCCGCCAGCCGGCCCAGAAAACCCGCCTTGGC
>JAZDIG010000272.1:0-13340 GCA_043805105.1 Candidatus Glassiibacteriota bacterium
CGATCAGCGTATGGACTGATTGCGGCTTTGATTCTGGCGGGAGTCTTCGAAGCGGAGGCGGCCCGGGTCAAGGACATCGCCCACGTCCAGGGTACCCGCACCGAACAATTGATCGGCTACGGCCTGGTGGTGGGCCTCAACGGCACGGGCGACGGCCGGACGCTGTTCACAAACCAGTCCACCGCCAGTATGCTGAACAAGTTCGGCATTCAGATCAGCCCCGGCGACATCACCTCCGCCAATGTGGCCGCGGTAATGGTAACCGCCGACCTGCACAGTTTCGACAAGCCGGGTGGTACGATCGATATCACGGTCAGCTCTGTTGGCGAGGCTTCCAGCCTCCAGGGCGGGATGCTCCTGCGCACCCAGCTTTTCGGCTACGACGGCAAGACGCTTTACGCGGTGGCTCAGGGTCCGGTGTCAATAGGTGGATTCAACGTCGGCACCGGGGGGGGCGGCGGCGCCGGAGCGCAGATTCAGCGCAACCACGCCGTGGTGGGACGCATCCCCGGCGGAGGTCAGATCTGGAGGTCGATCGAAGTCGGCTTCATCGAAGACTGGCGGGTCATGCTCACTCTCGACAACAGTGACTTCACCACTTCCCGCCGGCTGGACGAAGCGATCGACACGCGCTTCAAAGAAAACGGCAACGGCAAAGACAGCAGCAACATCGCTCTGGCTGTCGACGGGCTGTCGGTCTACGTGACCATCCCCGAAGAGTACCGCGACCCCTCCCGGATCATCGAATTTATCAGCGAACTGGAAAACCTCGACGTCAGCACGGCCAGCGTGGCCCGGGTGGTGATCAATGAACGGACCGGCACGATCGCGATCGGCGAAAACGTGACCGTGAGTCCGGTGCAGATTGCCCACGGCGGTCTGACTGTTACGATCGGCACCGGTATCTCGGTCAGCCAGCCCACCGCTCCGCTGGGCGGCGGAGCCACTGTGGTTGCTCCGCAGGCGGAAGTGGGAGCCGTGGAACAGGTGCGCAAGTTCATGGAAGTCGGCGGCACGGCCGGCGACCTGGTGAGTGCCCTCAATATCATGCAGGTCACGCCGCGCGACATTATCGCCATTTTCCAGGCGATAAAGGAAGCCGGAGCCCTGTCCGCCGAACTGAAAACGATGTAACTGGAAAGAAAGCATGGAGATTTTCAACCTTCCGGGAACCGATCCGCTAAGCGCCGGCAGCCGGGCCCTCGAGCAGAGTCTGAAGCGGTTGCGCGAGAGCGCCTCCAGGGCGGAAGAGGACGAACAGCTCCGCAAGGTCAGCAAAGATATGGAGTCGCTGTTCGTCAAGCTGCTGCTGGACAGCATGCAGAAGACCGTCCCGCAGGACGGACTTCTTGGCAACTCTTCGGCGATGGATACCTGGCGGGACATGTTCAACGAAAAACTCGCCGACAAAATCAGCGACCAGAACTCGATTGGCCTGGCAGACATGATCTACAAACAGCTTTACACGGAAATTGACCGGCACAGGGAAGTGCCGTCTGCCACGGCCGACGATGCCGCGCCGCAGGTTCACGAGCCCTCGCCCCCCACCACGCCGGCAGCGCCCGTCCCGGCACCTTCCGAAGAGGACCGGCGGGCCGAGCCGCCTGAGGAATCCGGTACCGAGCGGTTCAGAGACCTGATCGAGGCGGCGGCGAGCCGCCACGGACTGGACCCGGCCCTGGTGGCGGCGGTGATTCAGCAGGAGAGCGCGGGCAATGCTCGGGCGGTCAGTCCAGCCGGGGCCCGCGGCCTGATGCAACTGATGCCGGCCACCGCCCAGCAGCTGGGCGTGCAGGATTGTTTCAACCCGGGCGAGAACATCGAGGGCGGCGTGCGCTACCTTAAGCAGATGCTCGAACGCTTCGGCGGCGATGAACGCCTGGCGCTGGCCGCCTACAACGCCGGACCCTCAGCGGTGGAACGCTACGATGGCGTCCCTCCCTACCGGGAGACCCGCGACTATCTGAAGAAGGTAAGCCAGCACAGGAGCAGGTTCGGGCTTTCGTTCGAACCGGGAGCTGAATTATGACGGCCACAGTCACAGATAAAATGCTGAAACAGGCCGAAAAGCTCCATGCCCTGCTTTCGGCGATGGCCGATGGACTGGAGGAGCTTTACGGCTGCCTGCGCGACCAGCAGGCCTGCCTGCTGAGGTGGAACCTGGCCGGCTTCCTCGAGACGGTACAACGTCAGCAGCGACTGGCCCGGGAAAACCTCCAGCGGGAACAACAGCGCCGGACCCTGGTGCAGGAAATGATGGGGGAAGAACGCGGCGAATCGGTCAGGCTGAGGCAGATTGCGGAAGAATTGGGACAAGACTGGCCCGTCCGCTTCCAGGCGCTGGCCCAGAGGCTCAAAAGTTCCAGCGGAAAAGCGGCCGACATGAGAAAGCTGAACGAATCGCTCATCTCCCACAGCCATCGGCTGGTCAACGACCGGATCAAGCTCCTGCTCGATCTGGCGCGAATCAACCGCAACCTGTACGAACCGAGCGGGAAGAAGAGCAAGAAGTCCAATATGCACAAGGTACTGGATCGCAAGGCCTGAGGTCTGATAGATGCCTACTCTTTCCAATGCACTTTCCATTGCGCTGTCCGGCTTGAGGGCCAACCAGCAGGGCCTCAATATCGCCGGCCACAACATCGCGAACGTCAACACCGAAGGCTTCACGCGCCAGAAGCTGATCTTGGAGAGCAGCCGGCCGGTGGTGATAAATAACGCCGTGTTCGGCACCGGTGTGGATGTAACGCAGGTGGCGCGCTTCCGCGATTCTTTCCTGGACAGGCAGTTCAGGGATGAAAACCAGTTGCTGGGCAATTACAATAAACAGAGCGATGCGGTGGACTTGATCGAGGGCATCCTCAACGAGCCCGGGGAGTCGGGGCTGCAAAACTCGATCAAGAATTTCTTCAACAGCCTGCAGGACCTGGCCACCAACCCGGAGAGCAGTTCAGTGCGGACCACAGTCCGGGAGCAGGGGCGCGCCATGGCCAGCATGTTCAACCAGGTCTGGCGCCAGCTCGACAAGATACGCGACAATAAAAACTTCGAAATCCTCGATGACGTAAACAAAGCCAACGAAATCCTCGACCAGATCGCCACACTCAACGTGCAGATATCCTCCACCGAAGCACTCGGCCGCCAGGCCAACGACCTGCGCGACAACCGCGATCGGCTGCTGGACGACCTTTCCAAAATAGTCGACATGTCGGCGACCGAGGACCCGCACAGCGGTTCGGTCACCGTTTCGATCTCGGGCCAGAGTTTCGTCGTCCTGAACTCGGTGATCCACCTCGAGGCGGTCAGCGAGAATCTGGGGACCAGGGAAGTGGTGAACGTTTTTAATCCGGTGAACGATGAACTGATTGATTTGCGCGGCGGAGAGCTGCACGGACTGCTGGAGGTGCGGGACAGGCTGATTCCCGGTCTGCAGTCCGAACTGGACACTCTGGCCGGGACCATTATCAATGAAGTCAACTCCGTCCACCGTGAAGGTTACGGCCTGCAGGGCGTCCGAACCGCCCCGCCTTCTGATATCGACTTTTTCGATGGCGATAACGCCAATACGATTCAGCTTTCGGACGAGATCAGCAACGATCCCGGCAACATCGCGGCCAGCCAGACCGGCGCCCCCGGCGACAATGCCAATGCCCTGGCCATGGCTCAGCTTCGCGACAAGGGCGTGTTGAACAACGGCCGCTTCACCTTCGAGGACTTCTATACCGGTGTGATCAGCACTTTCGGCCTGGAGACGACTACGATCCAGGAGCGGCTGAAGAACCAGGAGATCCTGGTCGAGCACCTGGGCAATTTCCGGGAATCCCTGGTGGGAGTCAACCTGGATGAGGAGCTGGTGCAGCTGATCCGCTACCAGAAAGCTTTCGGGGCCAACGCCCGCGTGATATCGACCACCGCCGACCTGATGGATATCGTCACTCAGCTCGGCAAGTACTAAGCTTATTTCGGAGGTCAACGACTGCCAAAACCGCTCGTTCCAATTCGATCCAGACCACAAACGGGTATTCTCTCATATCAGGGATGATAAATGCTGATACTGACAAGGAAGTTGGGGGAGAGTATCGCCATTGGCGACGAAATAAAAGTGACCCTGCTGGAAGTGCAGGGCAAGCAGGTCAAGCTCGGAGTGCTGGCGCCGGCTGTGGTGCCGATACACCGGCTGGAAGTTTACGAGAAAATACGGAAGGAAAACCGCCGGGCCGCCTCGGCTGACGAAAGCGACCTGAGCCGGCTTTCCAGCCTGTTCGTCAACCCGTCACGGGGCAGCCGGAATGCGCATTGACCCCAAAGGCGATAAACGGGTAGCCGTGAGGCACAAAAAATGACAGTCAGAGTAACACAGAACCTATTGAACAACGTGGTTCTTTCAAATTTGAACCGCAGCGTTCAGGCGCTATTGAACCTTCAGTCGCATCTGTCCAGCGGCAAGCGGATCACCCGGCCCTCGGACGATCCGGTGGGCACCAGCAACGCCATGCGTCTGCGCACGCAGATGTCGCAGTCCACGCAGTATCTGCGTAACATCGATCAGGGTGACACTCAGCTCACTATGGCCGATTCCGTCTTCGAGGACATTACCAACCTCCTGACGCGCGCCCAGGACTTGGCGATCTCGCAGGCCAACGTCACTGCCGACACCCGCACGCGTTCGGCGGTGGCCGAGGAAGTGAACGCTTTGATCGACCAGTTCATCGACCTGCTCAATACCCGCGTGGGCGGCCGCTACCTGTTCTCCGGCTTCGAAACTCTCGACGCACCGTACGTCCAGAGCGAGAACGGCGTCACCTACCGCGGCGACAGCGGCGAACTGAACATCGAAGTAGACAGCGGCACCACGGTCAACCCTAATGTACCGGGATCAACTCTTATCCCCTCCGTGGAAGACGACCTGGGCGGGCATGCGAATCTGTTCGCCTTCGCCGAAAGAGACCTGTCGCTGCCCCGGCGCAATCTGACCGAGATGAACAACGGCACCGGAGTCGACCCGGGCTTCATCCGGATCACCAACCGGGCCGGCAATTCCGGCCTGGTCGACCTGCGCAATGTGACCACGCTCGACGAAGCGGCCTTCCGCATCAGCAATTCGTTCGACCTGAATGGGAACAAGCTGGCCGTTGAAGCCAGGATCGATGAAAATCTGCAGGCGCTGGTGGTGGAGGACAAGACCAGCGTCAACGACCGCCTGCCGGGGCAGCAACTGGTGGTGGAAGACATCGCCAACGGCCGCACGGCCCGCCAGCTCGGCATTCTCGGTGATGCAAGTGCTGCTTCCGGCGTCATTACCGGCCGCAACCTGGCCGCAGTGTCCCTCACCACCCGCCTCGACGACCTGAATTACGGCAGCGGCGTGGAGACGGGTAAGTTCAGGATCGAGGACCGGGCCGGCAACAGCGGCATAGTCGACATCACCGGGGCGGTAACGATCACCGATGTGCGCGACCTGATCAATGCGGCCGGCACCAACCTGAGCGCCCAGATCAACACCGGCGGGAACGGGATCCTGCTGGTCGACGGCACTCCGCCGGAGCGCGTCACCGGCGTGATCAAGATTTCAGAATTCGGTGAAGGTACGAATACTGCGCGCGACCTGGGGCTTCTTACTCCCGAATCCGGCGTGACCGGCAACGTCTTTTTCAGCCAGACGGTCGACCCCCGTCTTACCCTCGACACCCCGGTTTCACTGCTCAACCGGGCGCAGGGATTCGACCTCAAATTCGTCCACGTGGAAAACGGCCCCCTTTCCGGTGACATCGATCTGAGCCGGGCCGCCACAGTCGGCGGAATCCTTAAGGCTTTCAACGAAGCGGGCCTCAACCTGGCAGCCAGGATCAACGACCTCGGCACCGGCATTTCGATCACCTCCACCGTAGGCGGCCGCACTCTCAAAATTACCGATGGCCCGGGAGGATACGCCGCCACCCAGCTCGGCATCACCGGCAGCCGGACCATTCTGGTCGATCCGATCAAACCGCTGGGTGCAGAAAGCGACCTGCTGCCGGCTCTGGACGGCGAAACCCGCCTCTCCCAGCTCAACCGCGGAGCCGGTATCGGCAGTGGAGTTTTCAGGATCACCGACGGTGAGGGAAATTCGGTCAATATCAATATCAGCGGTGTAAACACCGTACAAGGCGTACTTAATATAATCAATGAGGTCGGCTTCAGGGGCGCAGGCCTGGTCAAGGTGGAGGCGGCGCTCTCCCCGGACCAGAAGGGAATCTCCATCATCGACAAATCCACTCCCAGCACCGTGATCGAAAAGACCACGCCGCAGGGAGTCCAGACCGGAGTGTTCGGCGACCTGAAAACCGGCAACCAGGTATTGGTCAACGCTCTTCAGTCCGTCGGCCAAACGCAGGCAACCTACCTGAGCATCCTCGAGCCGCCCGAAGCAAACGAAAGCGGAATCACCGGCCTGATTGATTCAATAGACAAGGAAACCGGCCGGATCTCACTCCGGGCCGCGGACGGCACTCTCTACGATGTGATCAGCGAACAGCCGATCCAGAACTTCTTCATCGGCCAGAGCCTCTACCTCAACGGTGAAGTCAATCCCACGGGCCAGTTCGTGGCCAGGACCGTCACCCTGGTACAGGGAGCGGGGACCGGTGAGGAAACGTTGGTCGGAAAAGTGCAGAGTCTAGACAGTTTGAACAGCCGGGTGATTCTCCAGCTCGAGGATGGCTCCACCCGGGAAATCGACCTGGTTACCGGCCGCCAGCTGGTCAAGGTCGAAGATCTTGGAGAAGGCAGAGCCGCGTTCGATATGGGTCTCCGGGGCGTGGCCGTGGCCGGCAGCGACAGGATCCTCGGCGGTGCGCTCGACCCGCTGATCGCGGGCAACACTCGGCTGAGCCTTTTGAACGGCGGCACTTTCATTCCGGGAAAAATCAATATCCAGAACGGCGACCGCAACGTGGTGATCGACCTCTCCAGCGCGGTGACGATCGAAGATGTAATCACGCGGATAAACACCTCGACTGCCGGAGTGGTCGCGACCATCAACAGCGCAGGCACCGGCTTGGAGTTTAAAAGCCGCATCGCGGGAACGACCATGGTGGTAAACAACATCATCCAGAAAAACCCGGACGGAACGAACATGCTGCACCCGGACGGCACCACCCTGTTCGATACTACCGCCGAACTGTTCGGACTCACCGGCAGCCAGGACGTGATCGGCAACCTGCTTTTCCTGCGCACCGCGCTGTTGAACAACAGCCAGACCGATATTCAGAAAACGCTAGGCAAGTTTTCCGATGCGATGAACCGGGTGCTCAACCAGCGGACCAAGATCGGCGCCCGTACCAATCAGCTCAATACCACCCACGATCGCAGCCTGGATACCAATCTGCGCAATACCGACATCCTGAGCGGGATCGAAGACCTGGACGTGATCGAAGCGGTGAGCAATCTGGCGGCCCAGGAAAACGCCTACAACGCCGCCCTGGGCGCGGCCAGTAAAATCATCCTGCCCAGCCTGCTGGATTTTCTATGATCCGGAACTCTTATGGGGCCTGTATCCAATGAACGACCCGAACTGAAAATAAATCCTGAATTAACCCTATAGACTGGAGGCGGATTTGGAAGTCATAACTACGAGATTCGGCACAATGGAGGTGAAGGAAAAGGACATCCTCACCTTCGCAGAAGGACTGGTGGGCTTTTCCCACTGCAAGAACTTCTTCATCTACAACCAGGAGAAGAATCTGCCGTTTTTCTGGCTGCAGTCGGTGGAAGACCCCAAGCTTGCATTCGTGATCTGCGACCCGGCGCTGTTTTTCCCAGACTACAAGGTGAGCGCCCGTAAGGCGGAGCTGAGCGTAATCGAGCCGGGCAATCCCAAAGAGTTGGTCGTCTGCGTGCTGATCTCGATCAACCGCGAGCCATTCCGGATGACTGCCAACCTGCAGGGGCCGCTGGTGATCAACACCGCCAACCACAAGGGCAAGCAGCTGGTGCTGGTCGAGGGTAATTACAATACCCGCCATACGATCCCGGTGCGCCGGGAAACTCTGGAAATGCCCGGCGGACTGTTCATGCACATCGGGAACCGTCAGGCGGAAAGTGTCAGTAACTCGCTGGTCCTGACCTGACCGGAGCTGACGTCGGTACCGGGCTGACTGCGCTGGTGAGGCCGCTCATTCCCAAGACCACTGTCATCAGGCATCTGCCAGCCTGGCCGGAGCCGATGCGAATTACAGTGGAATTTTCAAGCCGGTCCATGTAAAATACATATCCCCGGCCGTCGTGAACTGCCTCCAGTCCGGCCGGGGATATTTGTCTTCGGCCGGCCGGGACCACTCGCAAGACCGACATCCGGCTTCGCCCTGTTTCTTTTTGAGTGCGGACGATCAGATTTTACTTCAAGATATACCTGGAAGCCTCTCATGGCTGATAAAATCGAATTTTTCAAGCACAATATCGGCAGGCGGGAAATAGCCGATGTGGTCCGCACACTGCGCGGTTTGTTCCTTACCACGGGCGACGAGGTGGCGAAGTTCGAAAATGACTTCGCCGCTTTTCTGGGACTGCCCCAGGCGGTGGGACTCTCCAGCTGCACTGCGGCGCTCCAGCTTTCATATACCGGGCTGGGCGTCGGGCCGGGCCATGAGGTGATCACCACGCCGCTGAGTTTTGCGGCCACCGCCCTGGCCGTGATTCAGGCCGGGGCCACTCCGGTGTTCGTGGATGTGGAACCGGACACGGGCAACATCGACCCCGGGCTGATCGAAAAGGCGGTCACTCCGCGCACCAGGGCGATTTCACCGGTGCACCTCTACGGCCAGCTCTGCGACATGAAACGGATCAGGGAGATCGCCGACCGGCACGGCCTGGTAGTGGTGGAAGACGCGGCGCACGCCTTGGAAGCGGCCCGGGACGGTGTGCGCACCGGCGAACTGGGCGATGCCGCCTGCTTCAGCTTCTATCCCACCAAGAGCATCACCTGCGGGGAAGGCGGAGCGGTAGCTACCCGCCACGCCGATCTCGCCGAAAAAATCAGGCTCTTGCGCCACCACGGCATGAGCCGCTCGGCGGTCCAGCGCTACGGCAAGGACGATGCAAGCTACGAGATCGCCGAAATGGGCTGGAAGTACAACATTAGTAACGTCCAGGCCGCCCTGCTTCACGGCCAGTTGGCCAGGGCCTGGAAGCTCCACGCCAGGCGTGTGCGCCTGATGCAAGTCTACCGCGCAGGCCTGGCCGCAGTCCCCGGGGTTTGCCTCCTGCCGGAGATCCCCGGCAGCCGCCACGCCGACCACCTGTTCACTATCCACGTGCCGGCCCGGATAAGAAGCGAATTCTTCAAAGGCCTCAGGCAGCGCGGTATCGGCGTTTCGATCAACTTCAAGCCGATCCACCTGCTGAAGTTCTTCCGCGACCGGTTTGGCCTGGCCGAGGGGGATTTCCCGGTGGCCGAAGCGATCGGCGCCAGCACGATCAGCCTGCCGCTCTACCCCAGATTGACTTACGCCGAAGCCCGACTGGTGGTGGAGGCGGTGCGGGAGATCGCCGCAGAACTGGGCCTCCGATAGTCCGACGCCGTGCGATAGTTTCCATTTTCCCTCTCGCCGGTCCCGCCCGACCGGACCGCAGCCCGATTTCCCCGGAATTCAGCACCGCCTCATTGATTCAACTGAAAGGCAACTTTATATTCAATTTTAAGAATACATAATTTGACAATGCGGAGACACCGACGGCGACCTTCACCCAAATGCTCACCCAAAGCGTCCGGCGCGAACCTGACAAACCGGCCTTCGCCTATTACGACGGCACGGTCGTCAGGCAGGTCAGTTACAGCCGGTTCTACGCCGCGATCTGCCGGATGGCCCGGTGTTTCGCCGAGCTGGGGCTGCCCGCCGGCTCACGGGCGGTGCTTACCGGCCCCAACGGCCCGCATTGGGCGGCGGCCTGCCTGGGACTGCATTTTGCCGGGCTGTCGGTCGCGCCACTGGACGCCGAGCTTCCCGAAGACCAGCTCGCCAACATCGTCTCCATTCTCGAACCGGCGGCCGCGGTCTGCCTGGCCGGGCAATCCGGGCGCTTCAAGGGTCTGGGCCACGTCCTCGATCTGAAGGCGGTGGATTTTTCACCCGGCGAGGAAAATTTCGACCCGTGTCCCCTGGCAACCGGCCAGCCTTTCTCGATCGTCTTCACTTCCGGGTCCACCGGTACGCCCAAGGGCGTAATGCTGATCGAAGCCAATCTGCTGCACAACGTCCAGACCGTGTTGAGCGCTCCGGGCTTGTTGTCCGGGAAGGACGTGATCCTAAACCTGCTGCCCCTGCACCACGTCTATGCTTTCAGCGGGACGCTCCTGGCGCCCCTAGCCGCGGGCTGCACCATAGTCTATCCCCGCTCCCTGAAACCGAAAGACATTTCCACGGCCGCGGTCGAACAGGGCTGTACGATTATGGCGGTGGTGCCGCGAGTGGTTCAGTCGATCCACGAACGGGTCGCGTCCACCCTGGCGGAAAAGTCTCTGCCGGCAAGGGCCCTCTTCCGCCTGCTGAAGGCCATAGGAAGTGTGGGGATCGAGCGGGGCTGGCGTCCCGGCCGTTTCATATTCCGCTCGGCCCACCGGCCTTTCGGGCGCTTGAGAGTTATCACCTGCGGCGGGGCCAAGCTCGATGCGGCCCTGCACCGGGAGATGGCGGCGTTGGGCTTTCGCATCTTCGAAGCTTACGGGCTGACTGAAACCGCGCCGGTCGTGACGCTCAACCGGGTCGCCAGGCCGGTGTTCGGGTCTGTTGGCCGGCCGGCGCCCGGAGTCCAGCTCAGACTCGAAAAGACCAGCGACACGCTGGAGGACTCCGAGGTGCTGGTGCGCGGGCCCAACGTGATGGCCGGCTACTGGCGCCTGCCGGAGGAGACCGCCAAGGCTTTCCGCGAAGGCTGGTTCCTCACCGGCGACCTCGGCCGGCTGGACGACCACGGCAATCTCTTCCTCACCGGCCGCTCCAAGGATGTGATCGTGCTGTCTTCAGGCAAGAACATCTACCCCGAGGAGCTGGAAGAGCTTTACTCCCGCAGCGAGCTGGTCGAGGAAGTCTGTGTCTGCCTGCTCAAGGGCCTCGGCCGCGAGCAACTGACCGCGGTGGTGTACCCGAGCCGGCAGGCGCTCGAGCGCCTGAAAGTAATCAACATCTACGATGAGTTGCGCTCCGAAATCGAATTCATCGCGATTAAACTGCCCTCCTACCAGCGCGTGACCCGGGTGATGCTCACCGATGAGCCCTTTCCCCGCACCCGTCTGGGCAAGCTCAAGCGCTACCAGATCATGGAGCGCCTGGCCACCGGGGAAAAGTCCGCTGCGGAAGAAGCCGACAAGAGCGGGCGGGAAGCTGACCAGCTTCTGCTCTTCGCCCGGAAGGCGCTGAAACTGGAGACAATCCCCAGCGGCCGTGAAAACCTCGAACTCGACCTCGGCATCGACTCCCTCACCAAGCTCGACTTTCTGGCATCTTTCGAAAGGCAGTTCGGCGTGTCGCTGTCTGACGAGCAGGCCGGCAGCCTGGTGCAGCTGGACGACCTGCGGCGGTACCTCGTCACAGCCGCCGTAGCCCCGGCGGCGGAGCCCGGCCGCAAAAGAGATGAAATGATCCTGCTGGAAGAGCTGGTGGAGCTGGAAGACAGCCGGTTGGGAAATACAATGCGCTTCTGGGCCAGATTGAAACTGCGCTTCGTGTTCCGTATCTTTTTCCGGATGCGGGTCACGGGTCTGGAAAACCTGCCGCAGGAGGGGGCCTACATCATCGCGCCCAACCACGTGTCCTACATCGATGGCCTCCTGGTACACGCCGCGCTGCCGTGGGGCGAGAGCCGGCGGCTGTTTTCCGTGGCCACGGCGGACATTTTCGACCGCTGGCCCTTTTCCCAGATCAGCTACCGGGCGCGGATAATCAAGACCGGCACGCTCGAAACCACGGCCCGTTCGCTGCTTTACAGCCAGCAGATTCTCGCCTCCAGCCGGCCGCTCTGTCTTTTCCCGGAAGGCAAGCGTTCCTTTGACGGCCGGGTGGACACGCCCAAGCCGGGCATGGCGCTGCTGGCCGTGTCCTGTAAAGTGCCGGTGATACCGGTCTGCCTCCGCGGCACCGAAAAGTTTATGTCGCGGATGCATCCGGGACTGGCCCTGGCGCGGATTGATGTGGAGTTCCTGCCGCCGATCCCGCCGGAAGGCAGCGAGGAAGAAATCTTAAGCCGCTGGACCGAATCGATCCGCGGGAAAGAAGCCCGGTTATGAATCAGCTCGACCGCAAGGCGGTATTCGGCTGGAGCATGTACGACTGGGCCAACAGCGCATTCGCCACCACAGTGATGGCGGGTTTCTGCCCGATCTTTTTCGAGAAGTTCTGGAGTAGTGGAGTGGATGCCTTGGTCACTCAGGCCAGGTGGAATTTCGCCAATTCGGCCGCCGGAATAATCGTCGCGCTTCTGGCCCCGCTGCTCGGCGCAATCGCCGACCGGGGCAGCGCCAAGAAAAAGTTCCTCCTTTTTTTCACCTGCCTGGGCGCACTGATGACATCTTGTCTATATCTGGTGGCGCAGGGAAACTGGCTGCTGGCTTTGACGTTGTATGTGCTGGGTGTAATCGGCTTTTCCGGGGCCAACATCTTCTACGATTCCCTGCTGCCTTCGGTGGCCGGGGAAAAGAAATTGGATTTCATCTCGGCCCTCGGCTACAGCCTCGGCTACTTCGGCGGCGGCCTGCTGTTCGCGGCCAATGTCTGGATGACTCTCCGGCCGGCCCAGTTCGGTTTCGCCGATTCCGGTGAAGCAGTCCGTTTTTCTTTCGTGACGGTGGGAATCTGGTGGGCGGTATTTACCGTGCCGTTGATGGTATTCGTAAAGGAGCCGGGTTTCGGCAAACAGGAAGCGGGCACCGGAGTGATCCTCGGCGGTATCAAACAACTCCGGAAAACGTTTCAGGAAATAAGGCACTTGAAAATGATTTTCCTGTTCCTGATCGCCTATTGGTTCTACATCGATGGCGTGGATACGATTATCCGCGTAGCGATGATTTACGGGCTCGCAATCGGGCTGGATTCGAACAGCATGATCAAAGCCTTGCTGATCGTCCAGTTCGTGGGCTTCCCGGCGGCGGTGGCTTTCGGCTGGCTGGGCGAACGGATCGGGCCGCGGCGGATGATTTTCTTCGGGATCGGAGTTTACCTGTTCGTCTCGGCCTGGGCGGCATTCATGGACAACGAGAGGGAATTCATGATCCTGGCCATCGTAATCGGCCTGGTACAGGGCGGAATCCAGGCGCTCTCCCGCTCGTTCTTCGCCAGGATCATTCCGGCGGACAAGGCGGCCGAATATTT
>JAZDIG010000273.1:0-2899 GCA_043805105.1 Candidatus Glassiibacteriota bacterium
CGCGATCTCATCGGCCGGCCGGCCGGCCACCTCGAAGCCCCGGATCAGGCCGAAAATCTTCGGTTCGAAGTGGAGGGTGCTGTGGTAGAACAGCAGGTTGTAGGGGATGTTCAGGTCGAGCTCGAGATAGATGATTTCGCCGTTGATCGTCTGCACCGTGACCTGGTTGTCGGCCAGCGGCACATCGATAGCTTCCGCCTTGCGGATGAGCCGCTCCCGCAAATTGTCGACAGACTGGGTAGCGAAATACAGCCTGGCCTGGGTCTGCATGATGTCTTTCAGGAACCATGATTTGGAATACGGCACCCAGAAACTGACCAGGCAGTAGACTCCCAATAGTAATCCCAGTAAAATCAGTTTGCGCTTGTAGAGGTCCATTAGAACAAAACTGCCGCAGAAGTTTATAGATAATAAGTCTTTAACGGCCGGTTAATAATATTCCGATGACAGCCAAAAATCCAGATAAACTCCTCGGCGCTGCGGCTTTCAACCGGTTGCGCAGGGCGCTTTCCGTTCTGGCTGCACTGTCTGTGGCGTTGCCGCTTTCGCCCGGCCGGGCCGCCGATACCGGTCCGGACAAGCGGCTCGCCATTGCCCACGTCATCTACGAGGGCGGGGGGGACTGGTACTCCAATCCATCCTCCATTCCCAATCTGCTGAAAAAAATCCGCGAAACCACCGGATTGCCGGTCCAGGAAGCCGAGGCGCAGGTCAGCCTGAAAAGCCCCGACCTCTACAATTACCCCTTCCTGTACATCAACGGCCACGGCAATATCAAGTTCAGCGATGAGGAAGTGCGCCGGCTGAGGAAATACCTGGACGAAGGCGGTTTTCTCCATGCCGATGACAATTACGGCATGGACCAGAGTTTCCGCAGAGAAATGAAGAAGGTATTTCCCGAGTCCGATTTCGTGCCGGTTCCGTTCGATTTTCCGATCTTCCACGATGTTTTCGAATTCCCGGAGGGCCTGCCCAAAGTGCACGAGCACGATGGGGGCCCGCCCAAGGGCCTCGGCATTTTCAGCCAGGGCCGGCTGGTCGTGTTCTACAGCCTGAACACCGACCTGGGAGACGGCTGGGAGGACCCGGAGGTACACGGTGATCCGGAACCGGTTCGCCAGCAGGCCCTGAAAATGGGCGTGAACATTTTCGTTTATGCTTTGAGCAGGCTCTAAGAGGACAGACGGATGCGATCCTGGCAGGAGAGCGAATCTGCGCGCGGACTTATCTGGGCCCTGAAGTTCGCCAGGACCAGACTGACTGGTCTTCTGGCCTGGGAGGCCGCCCTCTGGGCCTGTATTATCGCTTTCGGCGCGGCAGCCGCCCTGACCTGGCTGGAAATGGCTGTATACCTGCCTGCCGCCTGGCGCGCCTCGACGCTGGTCGCATCAGGACTGCTGGCGGCCTGGGCTGTCGTTTTCCGGGTGTGGCGGATGGTTGCCCGGTTCGGCAGCCTGACCCGAGTAGCCCGGGCGCTGGATTCGGCGCATGAGGGTTTGCGCAACCGGCTCGAGTCTTCACTCGAATTCATCGGAGCGCGGAAGCTGCCCGAGGGGCAATCCGCGGAGCTGGTGCAGGCCGCCATCGACCAGGCCGCCCGGCTCGCCGGCTCGAAAGCCGACGTTCGCGAGCTGGTCCGGAAAGTAGCGCAAGACGACCGCAGGCGGATAAGGGCCGCCGAATACGCGGCCAGCGGCCTGCTGGCCCTGGTGATGTTAACCGCCCTGGCCGACCCGCTCGGCTTCCAGGAAACTTATCGCCATTACCGTCACCCGCTGGAGCTGCTGGCCCGCGAGCGTTCCTTCCATATTATCGTGCAGCCCGGGGACGCCCTGATAATGCGCGGCGACAGCCTGCCGGTCAGGGCGGTGGGGTCGATCCATCGGCCGGAGGAAATGACCCTTCACTTCTGGCAGGCCGGCGAGGCCGGCCAGAGCCGGATCATGCAGTACCGGCTGGGTCAATTCGAATACTCCTACGTCTTCAGCGGGCTGCAAAACGACGTCCGTTACTGTGTCGAGCAGGGTGGCACTGCCACCGATACTTTCCTGGTCCAGGTGACGAACAACCCGTTCGTCACTGAACTCGGTATCACCTATCACTATCCGCCTTATACAGGGCTGCCGGATTACACCACCACGCGGGACAAGGCGATCCAGGGGCTGCGCGGCACCCGCGTGACTCTCGACGGCCATTCGAGTAACATCCTGGAGCGGGCCAGCCTGGTCCTGGCGCCCGACAGCCTGCGGCCGGCCCCGCTCACCGGGGACCGAAGCTTCACCGATACCCTGACCCTGGCCGCCGATGGTTCCTACGGCATCCGGCTGGTAGACCGCTGGGGGCTGACCAACGACGACACCCTCCTGTACCCGATCACTGTAATCGCCGATGAGCCGCCGGCGGTGGCGCTGAGATTTCCCGGCCCAGAGGCCCAGGTCGACGAAACCATGAAGCAGCCCCTGGTGTTCGAGCTGGCGGATGACTTCGGCGTCGAGAGGGTGGAACTCGAATACGCCAGGGTGAGCTCCGACGGCCGGCGGGGTGACTCCGCCAGAAAGAGGATCGCCGGCTGGAGCGGACAGCTTCGCACTCACCTGGTCGAACAGTACCTCTGGGACCTCGCCGAACTGAAGCTGCTGCCGCAGGACGAGGTCGCCTACCGGCTGATCGCTTTCGACAACGACCGCGTATCCGGCCCGAAAGCCACCGCCAGCGATGAGTACCGTATCCGCTTCCCCAGCCTCGAGGAGATATTCAGCCGCGAGCAGCAGCGGCAGGAGGACGTCGCCTCGGGCCTGGAAGAGCTCGAACAGCGTGGCGAAAAGTTCCGCCAGCAGGTGAAGGAGCTCGATGAAGCGATCGAGCGGGGAAAGCAGATCGAGTGGGAGGACAACCAGCA
>JAZDIG010000274.1:0-4433 GCA_043805105.1 Candidatus Glassiibacteriota bacterium
AGCGTTCGATCAGGCCGTTGACCCACTCGACCGCCAGGCCGGTCACCAGGGGCCGCGGGAGCTGTCTATTGACGATGAGGGCATCGAGGGTTTCCACTCTGGCGGCCAGATGATCCAGCAGGGTTTCGAGAGTACGTTCGGAGGGTTGGTTGAAAAAGCCGAAATCAAACCGGCGCAGCTCCTCCCCCTCCATGTGCGGCTTGGCCCAGACGTGGGTGTCCCAATTCTCCTTCTGAGGGATTATACCTTGCGTGACGATACCGCGTCCTGTCAGCTCCTCCATCAGCCGCCCGCCGAACAGGTCCTCTCCCCTCACCCCGAACGCCTCGACCCGGCCGACTCCCAGAGCGGCGAGGTTGGCCACGATATTGCCCGCCCCGCCGGGGCTGTAGCGCTGGCTCGCGACCGCATAAGCCCGCTTGCCGGTCTCGACCGAAATCTCCCCCGCTTCGCCGTCCAGCATCCAGTAGGCGTCGAGGGCGAAGTCCCCCAGCACGCCGATCGTGAGGCCGCCGAATTTGTCAAATATTTTTAGCAGTGAATCCTTGACCATTGCTTGTCGGGCCGGGATGGAAAGGTTCATCCTGAAACGGATCATCCGTTCGACTGGCAGCGGAAAAAAGTTTTGCAGAAAGCTATCAGCCCGGGCCGGGGTTGTCAAGTTGCAGCGCCGGCCCGGAGCCGATTTTATTGACTGAGAGCTTATATTGAAATAGGTTAGTCAACTCATTTCCAGGCAAGCGAGAGCCAATTTTCTCACGGATTCGGCGGAATGGGCAGCGAAGCGGCAAAATACGTGATAGTGGGCGCCGGCCTGGCCGGTATGGCCACCGCCTGGGGGCTGACACAACAGGGCGAAAGCAGCGTCCTGGTGCTCGAAAAGGAAGAGTTTCCGGGCATGCACAGTTCTGGACGCAACGCCGCCATGATCCGCCAGGTGGTTTCCAATCCGAAGCTGGTGGAGCTGGCCCGGGAGGGTGCGAAGTTTTTCGGCGGAGACGCTCCCGGCTGGGACCAGCCGCCGCCGTTCAGGCGCTGCGGGTCGCTGCTGGCGGCCTCGGGCGCAGCCTGGGAGAAACTCCGGCAGGAGGCGGACACCGCCCGCCGGGCCGGGGTGGAACTCGAGCTCTGGGACAGCTCCCGGGTGGAACGGCAGGTTCCCTGCGCCCGGGGAGGAAAGATCGAGGGAGGAGTGTACTGCCCCACGGACGGAGTGACCGACACCGATGGCTTGATCCAGGGCTACTGGGCCTCGGCCAAGTCACGCGGCGCAAGGCTCGAAACCGGCTGCGAAGTCCTCGAAATCACGGTCGCAAGCGGCCGGGTGACAGGCGTGAAAACGGGCAGAGGCTGGATCGAGACCCGGACGGTCGTAAACGCGGGCGGTCCCTGGGCCTCGATGGTGGCAGGACTGGCCGGGGCGCCGGCGATCGAATTCACTCCGCTGCGCCGGCACCTCTACTACACCGGCCAGCTCGACTGGATCGATCCGGCCTGGCCGTTTGTCTGGGACGTGGGCACGGACGTCTACTTCCGGCCGGAGAGCGCCGGCCTGTTGCTCAGCCCCTGCGATGAAACTCCATCCAGGCCCGTCCTGCCGGTAGTCGACCCTGCGGTGCAGGACCTGCTGGCCGAAAAGCTCGCAGTCAGCTTCCCCGCCCTGCTGGAGGTGCCGATTGCCCGCAGTTGGGCGGGACTTCGCACCTTTGCTCCGGACCGGATGTTCGTGATCGGTTGGGACCCGCTGGTGGAAGGCTTCTACTGGGTAGCCGGACTCGGCGGGCACGGCGTCACCACCAGCCCGGCGGTGGGCCGTTTCGCCGCCGGTGAACTGGCCGCCGGCCAGTCTGCCGCGAAAGTTTCTCCGTTTTCTCCTGAGCGGTTTGTCTGAATATATCCGCTGAAAATTGCCCCAATCGATGGCCGGCAAATCCCCCGGTATTCCCCCTTTGCCAAAGGGGGAGCCGTTTGCCCGGGCCTTCCGGGTAAATTCGATAATCTAAATCAGCCCTGCCGAAAGGAAGAGGCGGCCTTCGCGGTTTTGGATTGACCTCGGTGATCGGGAATTGCTCTGGCGTTGGGGCGGGCCGGCACGTTCATTGCCAGAGCCGCTTCGTAGGGGCTTCCACGCTGGAGGAGGTCCGCAATGAACGTGCCGGCCCGCCTGCCGCCGAGGGTAGAAAAAGCCCCCAAGCCTGCCTCTTCCCGCCTGCAAATCTTGAAACTCCGAGGCCCACCCCGGGCGGCCGCAGGCCGCCATTGTCCGCCCCGCGCGGTCAGACCCCGGCCACCACCCGTATCATTGCTCCCTGGACCTGGTCTGCCAGTTCCTTTAACGCCGGGTTGCCGATCGCCTGCATCATCGGCTGCGGCGCCATGGCGCTCACTTCCACGCTGCCATCCGCATGCTCCTGGACTACCACGTTGCAGGGCAGAAGCACCCCCACCTTGTCCTCGGCTTCGAGCGCCCGGTGGGCGAACTGGGGATTGCAGGCACCCAGTATCACGTAGTTGCGGAAATCCACGTTCAGCTTCTTTTTCATCGTCGCCCTGACGTCGATTTCGGTCAGTACGCCGAACCCTTCCTTTTTCAATTCATCGGTGACCCTAACAATCGCTTCAGTGAAAGATACCGCGACTTTCCGGCTGATATGGTACTCCATTTTTACCTCCGCTTTTCTGAATGTTCATTTGACTTCAATATAGCCTTCGGCCCGGTCTCTCTCAACCGCAAATAAAAAGCCCCCGCCTGGATGACGGGGGCCGGATCTCTTTCTCGAAGCCTGATGTCTTACTTCCACTTAATTGTGCAGCCCCTGGGCGAGACCCAGGTGGTATTGGGAGCGATACCCTTCAACACCGCTTCGATCCCATCTTTCAGATAGCTCTGCCTGACCGCGGCTGGGTTTTCGTAGTTGTCGTCGACCACGCCGTGGTAAGTCAGCTTTCGCCCGCCGTCGAACAGGAAAATCTCAGGCGTGCGTTCCGCTCCGTAAGCGCGGGCCACCGCCTGGCTTTCATCGTGCACGAAAGGAAAGGGGTAGCTCTTTTCGGCCGCGTGTCTCTTCATGTTGTCGAAACTGTCCTGCGGGTACTTGACCGCATCGTTGGAGCAAATCAGCACGAAAGCCACGCCCTGGCCGGCGTAGTCTTTCCCGAGCTTGACCAGCCGGTCCTCCCAGGCGAGCACGTAGGGACAGTGCACGCAGGAGAAAACCACGGCCAGGGCCTTCTTGTCCTTGAACGAGTCGAGAGAATAAGTCCTGCCGTCCGTGCCGGGCAGGCTGAAATCGATTGCATTGTCGCCGATACTTACGTTAGCCAACATCCAGTCCTCCCTTAAACGTGTTTTTTTCTACAACAACCGGATCACTCCTTTTCCTGGTAGAGGGCCCGGCGGATCATCTCCTCCGAGGGCAAAGCCGAGTACCTGCCGTCCGGCAGACGGTAGACCCGGCAGGTCAGGGCCGAGGCTTGTCCCTCCAGGCCGGCGGGATCGATGTCCCGTCCGTCGAACCGGATGGTGGGCGAACCGATGAAGCCGAGCTTACGGGCCTGGTCATCAGTCTTTACCTCGATCACCTCGACTCGCTCCTCGATCCCCTCCCGGGCCAGCACCCGGCGCAGCCTGGCCAGGCCCTCTTCATGGGATGGGCAATCCGCAAAAAAAAGATATTCGATTTTCAATCTTCCCCCCTCCCTCAGCCCTTCGCTCTCCCTTCAATTGCGGTACTTGACGCTGCAGCCGTAAGACTTGGTTTCGCGCGTAGCCGGCAGCTTACCGGTCAGAGCCGCCTCGATGGCGCTCGCCACGTAAACGTTGCGCTGCTTCTTGTCGCCGTTCGGATCGTCGTCCACTGCGCCCTGGTAGACCAGCTCGCCGTTGCGGCCGATCACGAACAGGTGGGGCGTGGTCTTGGCCCCGAAAAGCTTGGCTACGTGGCCGTCCTCATCGACTATGATCGGATAGGGCAGGCCGTTCTGTTTCGCCCAATCTGCGCTCCGGGCTGCATCCTGAGTGCTGGTCGAATTAACCGCCAGCCAGACTAAGCCCTCAGACCCGTACTTTTCGGCCAGCTTCTTGAAAGTGCCTTCACGGTAATGCCTCTGCACGAACGGACAGTCCGGGTTGAGCCATTCGAGCACTACCACTTTACCGTGGTAATCGGATAGCTTGATGTTCTCGCCTTTATAGTCGATAGCGGTGAAATCCGGGGCCTTGGCCACCGCAGGGCTGTTGGCGTCCGCGGCTACGGTGTAGGAAACGCTCGCCAGGGCCAGCACGCCAAAGGCAGCCGCCAGGATCAGGATGGCTTTCATCTAAACCTCCCTCTGTTGAGACATCAGGTTTAATTGGACTAACGGGTAAACTTCAGACTGACTGCATAATTCACCGTATCCGCCGCCGCTCTCACCAGCCGGCCCTTGAGCAC
>JAZDIG010000275.1:0-18479 GCA_043805105.1 Candidatus Glassiibacteriota bacterium
GGGACTTCTTTCGGCGCCGAGGGTGAAGCGCTGGGCGAAGTCGTGTTCAATACCAGCCTGACCGGCTACCAGGAGATTATCTGCGACCCCTCCTACAACGGCCAGATAGTGACCATGACCTACCCCCATATCGGCAATACCGGAGTCAATCTTACGGACGTCGAAAGTAAGCGTGTGCAGGTGGAGGGCTTTATCGTACGCGAATGTTCCCAGCATTATTCCAACTGGCGGGCCACCGGCAGCCTGGACGACCTGCTGAGCGAGACGGGCGTGGTGGGGATCGAGGGAATCGATACGCGGGCCCTTACCCTGCACATCCGGGAGAAGGGCGCGATGAAAGGGATAATATCCACCACGGACTTCAACTACGAAACCCTGATGAACAAGCTCTTCCGGTATCCGGGCCTGGTGGGGCGCGACCTGGTGCAGAACGTGACCACCGACCAGAGCTACTTCTATCAGCCCGGCGGCGAACCTGAATCCGCCGCGGATTACTACGTCTACACCCAGCACCGCCCCCCGAGCATGTCCGGCAGCGCCGGGCAGCGGGAGCAGGAAAGCGCCTACGTGGTGGCGATCGATTGCGGGATCAAGTTCAACATCCTGCGGATTTTGAATTATTTCGGCTGCAAGGTGATCGTAGTGCCGGCTGCCTACCGGGCCGCCGAAATCATGAGCCTCAATCCCGACGGCGTTTTCATTTCCAACGGTCCCGGTGATCCCGAGGGTGTGCCATACGTAATCGACACGATCCGGGAGCTGCTCGAATCCCAGCCCGATCTGCCGATATTCGGCATCTGCCTGGGGCAGCAGCTTCTGGGCCTGGCTTTGGGCGGGCACACTTACAAGCTGAAGTTCGGCCACCGGGGAGCCAACCACCCGGTGATGGACCTGGCCACGGGCGAGATCGAGATCACCACGCAGAACCACGGGTTCTGCGTGGCGGCGAGCAAGGACGAGGAAGGCCGGTGGCAGGTGGACGGCTGCCCGGACTTGGAAGTGACTCACGTCAATCTGAACGATGGGACGCTTGAGGGCTTCCGGCACCGGAGCCGGCCGGTCTACAGCGTGCAATACCACCCGGAGTCCAGCGCCGGCCCGCACGACAGCTGGTACCTCTTCGAGCACTTCATCAAAAGCATAAAGCAGCGCAAGGCCAGCCTGATTGCGACGACAGCCTGAACCTCGCCGCCGCCGGCAGCCGCACAATCTTTCGCGAGGTAATCTCAAGTGACGACTAACCAGAAGTGGCTTCTCGGCATTGTGCTCACCTTCCTGGTGATCGCGGCCGGCACGGCGTTCATGGCCTTGATGATCTCGTCTCTGGCCGGCGGCGAGCTCGAATTCGGCGGCTCGTTCGGCAACCGGGTCGGGATTGTCGAAGTGACGGGCATAATCGACGACTCCCGTGAGGTGCTGCGACAGATCAGGGTCATGGGCGAAGACGAAAGTGTCAAGGCGCTGGTCCTGCGGGTCGACTCGCCCGGCGGAGCGGTGGCGCCCAGCCAGGAGATTTACGACGCTGTCCGCCGACTGCGCCAGCAGGACAGCATACCGGTCGTAGTGTCCATGGGATCGGTGGCGGCCAGCGGGGGTTACTATATCTCCTGCGCCGCAGACTCCATCCTCGCCTCTCCGGGCACTCTCACCGGCTCGATCGGGGTCATCCTCGAATTCCCCGAGCTGCAGGAGGTGCTGCGCAAGGTGGGGATCGGTTTCGAGGTGATCAAGAGCGGTCCGCACAAAGACATTGGCTCGCCGTTCCGTCAGCTTACGGACAGGGAGCGCGAGCTGTTGCAGGAGATGGTGGATGACGTCTACGGCCAGTTCGTCGAGGCGGTCTGCGAGGGCCGCGGCCTGGAGCGCGACAGCGTGATCGCCGTGGCCGATGGCAGAGTCTTTTCCGGGCGCCAGGCCGTAACTTACGGCCTGGTGGACAGAACCGGCGGTTTTCGGGAGGCGATCGACGTGGCGGGCCGCATGAGCGGACTGGGCGAAAAGCCCAAGACGGTGACCACGCGCAGGAAGCGGGCATCGTTCTGGGACCTGCTGGACGAGACCGCGGCCAGAGTCAAAAGCCCCGCCGCCGGCCTCGGCCTCGGTTCACCCAGGCTCCTCTATCTCTTCCGCTGACCGGCGGGCTGATAGATGATAAATTTTTCCGATGAAGAGTCAAATCCGGTGGAAAGCAATCAAGTCGAAAATCATTGGTTAACAGAGGAGGAGTTTTCAATGTCGATGATCTCGGATGTTGCGGCCAGGGAAATCCTGGATTCCAGGGGCAATCCCACGATAGAAGTGGAAGTCTTCCTCGATGACGGTTCATTCGGCCGCGCGGCGGTGCCCAGCGGCGCATCGACGGGTGAGTTCGAGGCGGTGGAGCTGCGCGACGGCGATAAGAGCCGTTACCTGGGCAAGGGCGTGACCAAGGCGGTGGAAAACGTGAACGAAGAGATCGGGCCGCAGGTGATCGGTCTGGACGCCACCAACCAGGCGCATCTGGACAGTGCGCTAATCGAGCTGGACGGCACCGAAAATAAGGGCAAGCTGGGCGCCAACGCGATCCTGGGAGTCTCTCTGGCCACGGCCAAAGCAGCCGCCGACTTCTGCGGCCTGCCACTCTACCAGTATATCGGCGGAGTCAACGCCAAGGTGCTGCCCGTGCCGATGATGAACATTCTGAACGGCGGCAGCCACGCCGCCAACAACGTGGACCTGCAGGAATTCATGGTGATGCCCACCGGCGCCGGGAGTTTCTCCGAGGCCCTGCGCATGGGCGCTGAAATCTTCCATAACCTGAAAAAAGTCCTGCACGCCAAAGGCTACAGCACCGGGGTGGGAGACGAAGGCGGCTTCGCGCCGGACCTGAAGAGTAACGAAGAGGCGGTGGAAGTGATCCTGGAAGCGATCGAGAAAGCCGGTTACAAGGTGGGCGAACAGGTCCACCTGGCTCTCGATCCCGCCGCCAGCGAATTCTACGAAAACGGTAAATACGTGTTTAAGAAGAGCGACGGTTCGGTGAAATCCAGCGAGGACATGGTCAGGTACTGGGCCGACTGGATGGACAAATACCCGATCATTTCACTGGAGGACGGTCTGGCCGAGGATGACTGGGAAGGCTGGAAATTGCTCACCGCCGAACTGGGCCGGAAGGTGCAGCTGGTGGGCGACGACCTGTTCGTGACCAACACCAAGCGCCTGGCCCGGGGAATCGAGACAGGCTGCGCCAACTCGATCCTGATCAAGCTCAATCAGATAGGCACCCTGACCGAAACTCTGGATGCGATCCAGATGGCCAAGCAGGCCGGCTACACCTGCGTGATCAGCCACCGTAGCGGCGAGACCGAGGATTCGACCATCGCCGATCTGGCCGTGGCCACCAACGCCGGTCAGATCAAAACCGGCTCAGCCAGCCGTACCGACCGGATCTGCAAGTACAATCAGCTGTTACGGATCGAGGAAGAGCTGGGCGATTCGGCGATCTTCTGGGGCCGGGCCGGCCTCTACAATCTGCGCTGATTGAACGTTGGGGTGTGGCCGCCCCGGAAATTCTCCGCGCCGGGACTCTGACCCGGAACCGGGTAATATTACCGTACAGTGAGGATATTCCGACTGTGCCGGGCTGCTATTTTGTATGGCAGCCCCTCAACTATTTCTCCAGGCCGCCGTGTGGAAGAAACGACCCAAGCTGTTCATAATATCGGTTTTCGCCAGCCTCCTGCTGGTGGCGCTGGCAGGCGGGAAATATAACGTTTTCTCCATCTGGGAGCTCTATCAGCAGAAAAAAGCTCTCACCGAACAGGTCGAACAGCTCAGAATCCAAAACCAGCTGCTCGCCGACCAGATCAGGCGGCTGCAGGAAGACCCGCAAGCGATCGAAAAGGTGGCGCGCGAAAATTTCGGGATGGCCCGTTCCGGTGAGACGGTTTACCGGATACTGCCGGAGTCAGCGGATACGCTGGCGGACACGTTAAAAACGGGCAAAAAGTGATTTTTTCCGCTTGAATTCAAAAAGCACTTGACACGTATAGAGATTTCTGGTATAATAAAGCCTGAATTTGCTCCTTGTGAATTATCGCGGGGTGGAGCAGTCTGGTAGCTCGTTGGGCTCATAACCCAAAGGTCGAAGGTTCGAATCCTTCCCCCGCTACCAATTTGCGCAATTGGGATTTACCGCTTTGGCGGTGAGTCCCTTTTTTTTTCGGGTGCGAACGAGCGAAAACGGATACCCAAAGAACGAAATCGTACGGACTTGGCAGCAGCAATTAAAGTTTTTCTTTGAATGTCCGTTATAACTGTATGAAATACATCAGGTAACTTATCTGGTACGATTTTTGATGCAGATCCAGACCAACTGTCGAATAGCTGCCGGCAACGGCTCGGAAGCTAATCTATCATAACCGGCAAGGGAAACCGAGGCATGGGAAAATCCCGGATCAAGACTAAAACGACCTACTTCCTGGTGACGACAAACGGGAACTTGCGCAGAATCAGCCCATCACTGGTCGGGCTGGCTGCGTGCTTCTTAATCTTCGCCCTGGCCTTTCTGAGCGGCCAGTGCTTCATTTACAACCGGGGTCTGGTCGCCGAAAGAGCCAAGATCAAGACCGAATTAGCTCAGATAAACAGCCAGCACCAGCAGATGAAGAGCGAGCTGGGGATTTGCGAAGAGAACCAGCAAAAGATTTCGCAACTGCTGAATTTCAACACGGATTCAGGGAAGACCGGCGATGAAAAATAAAATGTATCTGATGATATTTTATGCTGATGGCCGTTCCCGCAATATCGGCTTCGACCTCATCCGATCGGCCAAGAGTGCAATATTGATAACAGCGCTGACGTTTTTCGCCTTTACCTGGGTGATAGCTTACAACTTCTACCAGCTCAGCAATGCCCGGAGTGTCTACACCCAGACCATGCAGAAATTGTCCATGGAGCAGCAGGGCGTAAAAAGCAAGCTGGTTGCGCTGGAGAATTTCGAGGAGAAAATCTCCTTTTTCCTGGGCGGCGTGCTGGAAGATAACGAGAATCCCGGCAACGGAATCGACTTCGCCGGCGCGATGGGCGGCGGTGAGGAGCTGGAAGCAGTCGAAGACAGCCCGATGGAGGCTCCCTCCGAAGGCGGCGATATCATGTTCAAGGCAGCCAGCCACGAGTCGGAAAGCACTGAATCGCGGGTGACCCGCCTGAAGCAGCGCCTGGACGAACTTGCCGACCTGGCCCTGCAGGAAAAGAAAAGACTGGATTTCACGCCCTCGATCATGCCGACTATCGGCTACCTGACCAGCGGTTTCGGCTGGCGCAAATCGCCCTTTACCGGCAAGCGTCACTTCCATCGCGGAGTGGACGTGGTCAACAAACTCGGCACGCCGGTTAAATCAACCGCCGAGGGCAAGGTGGTTTTCGCCGGGACAATGGAATATTGGGGCAACTGCGTTTTCATCTCCCACCGGGACGGCATTATCAGTAAGTACGGCCACCTCAATTCATTCGACGTCGCTCCCGGCCAGGAAGTCAAGCGCGGTGAGGTGCTCGGCTACATCGGCATGAGCGGCCGCACCACCGGCCCGCACCTGCACTACCAGATAGAGATCAGGGACAAGGCAGTCAATCCACTGCAATTCGTGATCAGCGAATTCGAATAGATCAGCGTCCTGATAATCAGCTGACAAAAAGCCTTCCCCGGCCGGGAAGGCTTTTTTGCGCTTTCCGAAGACCCTGTGCCGCCCCGTCCCGCCGCGAAGGCAAGTTAAGCCATCGGGAAATTGCCAATTGATCTCAGAGTCCGAACACGCGCCTGAAATCGTTGGCCAAAGCCAGGATCATCAGGCCGAAAACGAGGATCATCCCCACCTGGATCAGCCGTATCCGCCGTTCCTGCGACAGCGGCCTGCCGAATCGCACCACTTCGATCAGCAGAAACAGCAGGTGCCCGCCATCCAGCACCGGGATCGGCAGCAGGTTGAGGATGGCCAGGTTGATGCTGATGATCGCCATGAAAGTCCAGAGGCGGCCGCTGCGCGCCCATTCGCCTGCCATCTGGCCGATCAGCACCGGCCCGCCGACCACATCCTTGGCATCGCCGAGGGATATCCGACGGGAAAGCAATCCGGTGAGAATGTTGAACAGGCCGCGGGTGATATAAACGGTGGTGAAGACTGCATGGGAAGCACCCTCGGTAATTGCTTCATCGAGGGACAGGGGAATTCTGTCGAAGCTGGGCTCGATTCCGATCAGTCCCTTCTTACTGAACGAGCCGTCCTCCTGAGGGACCTTGCCCAATTCCGGGGTGATTTCGAAGTTGAGCGGTTTGCCGCCGCGATCCACTTTCAGGGTTAACGATTTATCCGCGCTGTTGTAAATTATCCGGGTCATTTCGCGCCAGCTCCGGATTTTCTGGCTGTTTATTTCCAGGATCAGATCGCCGGTCCGGAGTCCGGCTTTCTTGGCCGGCTTATCCGGCACCAGCCCGCCGATCCGCGGCGCCTGAAAAGCCAGGAGGGAGAAGGCCAACTGCACGCGCAGACTGTCGATAGCGGTCGGCACTGTCACCGTGTACCGCCTGTCGCTTTCGGATTCCCGCAATTCGAAGACCGTGCTGGTGGCGCCCGTATCGACTATGCTTTCGAACACGTCGTTCCAGATCTTCACCTCGCGCCCGTTGACGCTGAGCACTTGCGACCAATCCTGGATTCCCTCGCTTCCGGGAGGCGCAGTCTGTTTGTCCACCGTCTCGATAACCGTGGTGCCGAGCGTTTCCGGACCCTGAAAGTAGAAAATTCCCTGATACAGGAAGACAGCGAGCAGGAGGTTGGCGAAAGGTCCGCTGAAAATCACGAAAAACCGCTTGAGCAGGTGCTTGTTTTCAAAATGTCGGGACGGGTCGGTGGTAATTTTTTTGGCATCGACGTCACCCTCCAGCCCCTCGGCCGGGTCGTCTCCGGCCATCTTGACGTAGCCGCCGAACGGAATGGCGCTCAGCGTGTACTCCGTCTCCCCGCGCACCCACTTCACCAGCGGCTTTCCCAGCCCGATCGAAAAGCGCAGCACCTGAACGTCCACCAGCTTGGCGGCAATAAAATGCCCCAGCTCGTGGACCAAGATCAGCACTCCGAGCACGAACAGCGCAATGAGAATCGTAAAAATCATCTCTACCCCGTTTTGACTGTCAACCGCTTACCTTTTCCCTGGCCCGCCGGTACGGTTCGCAGGTTGTCTCTCTGGCCCAGCGATCGGCTTCGAGAATCTGTTCGAGGGATGGATCGTTAACCATCGGCGCCCGCTCGAGCGCTCTTTCGATCAGCTCCGGGATTTCGGTAAAGCAGATTTCCCCCCTGCTGAATAGTTCCACCGCCGCCTCATTGGCGGCATTGTACACGGTCGTCGCCACTCCGCCGGCCCGACCCGCCCGGTAGGCCAGGGACAGGCAGGGAAAATTGTCCCAGTCCACCGGCTCGAATGTCAGCCGGGCCAGCTCGGAAAAATCCGGCCGGCCGATCCGGCTGGGCAGTCTCTCCGGATAAGTGAGGGCGTACTGGATCGGAATGCGCATGTCCGGCACGCCGAGGTGCGCGATCACGACGCCGTCGTGAAATACCGCCATCCCGTGCACGATCGACTGCGGGTGCACGAGAACTTCTATCTTGTCATACCCCAGTCCGAACAAAAAGTGAGCCTCGATCACCTCCAGCCCCTTGTTCGCCAGGGTGGCCGAATCCACCGTGATCTTGGGTCCCATCGACCAGGTCGGATGCCGCAGGCTGTCCTCGAAGGTGACCTTTTCGAGCTGTTTGCGGTCCCGGCCGCGGAACGGCCCGCCGCTGGCAGTGATGACCACCCGCTCGAGGCCTCCGCCGGCCTGGTGGGCATCGATCAGCTGAAAAAGGGCGCTGTGTTCGCTGTCCACCGGCACGATTTGCGCTCCCGGCACCTGGGCGGCCAGTCTCAGCAGATGGGCGCCCGCCATCACCAGCGATTCCTTGTTGGCCAGGGCCAGCCTTTTGCCGGCTTCGAGGGCGGCCACCGAGGAAGTTAGTCCGGCTGCACCCACCATGGCGTTGACCACGATGTCCACTTCGGGCAGCCTCGCCAGCTCGGCCACCCCAGCCGGTCCGCAGCTCAGTTCCAGGTCGCCCAGGCTGTCGCGCGGAAGGCTTTCGGCTGCCCCGAAGTCGGCCAGGCAAATCCGACGGGCCCCGCAGGCGCGGGCAGCTTTGATCAGGCTGCCGGCGCTGCTGTTGGCAGCCAGGGCGACAACCTCGAACCGGTCCGAGAGCTCCTTCACCACGGACAAGCAGTTCAGCCCGATCGATCCGGTGGCGCCGAGTATGCAGATTTTTTTCACCATCGCTCCCCTACTCCGCCAGGAAGCGGAAAACGAGGGTCACCGGTACGGTGAGCAGCAGACTGTCGAAACGGTCGAGAATGCCGCCGTGGCCGGGGATAATGCCGCTGGAGTCCTTTACGCCCGCATCCCGCTTCCACACCGACTCCACCAGGTCGCCGGCCGGAGCGGCCACCGCGATTGCCACTCCGTAAAGCACCGCGGTCAAAGGACCGAACAGTCCCAGAACGGCCGTGCCGGCCAGCCAGCCGGCAGCCACGGCGAAAACGACTCCGCCCGCGGCGCCCTCCCAGGTCTTGCCCGGACTCAGCACAGGGCTCAGCTTATGGCGGCCCAGAACCGATCCGGCCAGGTAGCTGCCGATGTCCACGCACCAGGTAGCCAGATAAGCCAGCAGAAGCCAGTCCGCTCCGGCGGGTCCCTGCCGAAGGAAAAGCTGGAGGGAAAACAGTCCGCCCAGATAAAAAATTCCGAAGCCGGTTATCGAGATCCGGCTGATGGCGCCCTCGACGCTGTCGATAGCGCCGAGCGCCGCGGCCGATGAAACAGCCACCGCGATTAAAAGCGCCAGCACGGCCCACTCTGGCTTCCGTCCCTCGACAGCGAAAAAGACCGCCAGCGGCACGGCTGCCGCCAGAATAATCCCGGCCCGCGCCAGGGGTCTCGCTTTCCCGGCCAGTGCGTAGAATTCCCGGGCAGCCAGGCCCGCCTGAGCCACTACCAGCGCCAGCAGGAACCAGGAACCGGCCCTGATCAGCAGATAGATCGCCGGCACGCCGATCACGCCTACCGCTGTGCGCTTCAGCAGGTTCACGCCGGCCGCCTTCCCTGCCGGGCAACCGGAACTATCGTCCTCTGCCGTGAAATATCGGTCACCATTGGGTTTCAGGTTTTGCCCTTGACCCGGCCGAACCGGCGATCCCGCTTCTGGAACTCGCAAATCGCCTCGAGCAGTTCCCTTTTGCCGAAGTCCGGCCAGAGGATCGAAGTGATGTAAATTTCCGTGTAGGCAATCTGCCAGAGCAGGAAATTGCTGATCCTCATTTCACCGCTGGTACGGATCAGCAGGTCCGGGTCGGGCAGGCCGGAAGTGTAGAGGGAGTCGGCAACGGTTTGTTCGTCCACGCACTGGGGATCGAGATCGCCGGCGGCGGCGCGGACGCAGAGCTTGCGGACAGCATCCACTATCTCGCTGCGGCTGCCGTAGCTGATCGCGAGGTTGAGCACCATGTCTGTCTGGTCGGCGGTATAGTACATCGCCTCCTGGAGGGCCCGGCGCGGGGCAGGATCGATTTTTTCCAGCCGGCCCAGACACTGCAGGCGGATGCCGTTGGCGCGCAGCTCATCCCTTTCCTTCTCGATGTACTTGCGCAACAGGCGCATCAGGACGCTTATCTCGCTTCTGGGCCGTCTCCAGTTCTCCTCGCTGAAAGCGTAGAGCGTGAGCGCCTCGCAGCCCAGCTCCCGGCAGCCTTCCACCACGGCCCGGACGGCGTTCATTCCGTGCTGATGGCCAAAAACTCTCGGCCTGCCCCGCAACTCGGCCCAGCGGCCGTTGCCGTCCATTATTATGGCCACGTGGCGCGGAATGTTGCCGTTGGCGATTACTGTAGCCCTGAGTTCTTCTTCCGTCATCCAGACACCTTCCAAAATTCACTCCAGGGATAAATCACACTTAAAGTTATCAACAACGCCCGCTAATTTCAACAATACAGCCATGAGGAAGCCGAGGGGCCTGCGCGCGAAAAAAAACCCCGGATACGAACCTCCGGGGATCGGTCAGGCTGGAAAAGTCGGGAGTTCCGCTCGTTCACAGGCGAACGCTCAGACTTCCATGATCTCCCCTTCCTTATGCTTGAGCAGCTCGTCCAATTGTTCGATGTACATGTCGGTGAGCTCTTGTATTTCATCCATGGCGGTGTGCATCTGGTCTTCGGAAATTATATGGTCCTTTTCGTCCTGTTTCAGCTTGTCATTGGCCTCTTTGCGGGCGTGGCGGATCGAGACACGCCCCTGTTCGGCGATCTTGTGGGCCAAGCGGACGAACTCTTTACGGCGCTCCTCGCTGAGTTGCGGGATAGGGATTCTAACCACCTGGCTGTCGTTCGAGGGAGTCAGGCCCAGATCGGAGGTTTGAATGGCCTTGGAAATCACACCGATCAGCGATTTGTCCCAGGGTTGCACAATCAGCAGTCTCGGCTCGGGGGCACTGATCGTACCGAGTTGGTTGAGGGGCATCTTCGAGCCGTAGGCGTCGATCTGCAGATGCTCGAGCAGACTCGGCGAGGCCTTGCCGGTCCGGATAACCGCAAACTCGTGGCGGATACCCTCGATGGCCTTTAACATCATCTCTTCGACCTCTTTGGTTAAACCGGCGGTCATGCTGTCGCCTCCACAATTGTGCCGATCACTTCACCGGCAACGATGCGAGAAAGGGCGTGCCTTTTCCCCATGTTGAAAACCTGGATTGGAAGTTTATTTTCCATGCAAAGGGTTATGGCGGTGGAATCCATCACTCGGATTTCCTTTTCGAGCACCTCGAGATAGCTCAGCCGCGGTATGAACTTGGCGCTGCTGTCCTTGTTCGGATCCTTCGTATAGATGCCATCTACTTTAGTACCCTTGAGGATCACCTGGCTTTCGGTTTCGATCGCGCGCAGCACTGCGGCGGTGTCCGTGGAAAAGTAAGGGTTGCCGGTGCCGCCGGCGAAAATCACGATGCGGCCCTTTTCGAGATGCCGGATCGCGCGCCGCCGGATGTAAGGCTCGGCAAGCTGCTCCATGCGGATCGCCGTCATTACCCGGGTTTCGAGCCCGCGGACCTCCAGCAGGTTCTGGACCGCCAGGGCGTTGATCACGGTGGCGAGCATTCCCATGTAGTCCGCACTCACCCGGTCGATACCCTGTTCGGCGGCGAAAGAACCGCGGATTATGTTGCCCCCGCCGATGACCATGCCGAGCTGGACGCCCAGCCGCTGCAAATTGGTGATGTCTTCGATGAGAGTATCGAGGCAGGCGGCGGTAATGCCCTTGCAGTCTTCAGCCGTCAGGGCTTCACCGCTGAGCTTGAGGAGAATCCGGTTATATTTCAATTCCGGCATCTGGCTTTTGGGGCAGATATGACCCGGCGCGGGCGGGCGCTCCCTGGATGGCCCCGCCTGCGCCGCGAGATCGGAAAAAAAGATTTACTGGCCGAGCTGGAAACGGGCGAAACGCCGCACCTGGACATTTTCGCCAAGCTTACCCGCCACTTCCTGGACGAGCTGGCCGACCGTGAGGTCCGGATTCTTGACGAACGGCTGCTCCAACAGGCATACTTCCTGGTAGTACTTCTCCAGCCGGCCGTCGACTATCCTGTCGACCACTTTCTCGGGCTTGCCGCTGGTGAGCGCCTGTTCGCGATAGATTTCCCTCTCCTTGCTGACTACTCCACTGTCGACTTGTTCGCGGTTGATCACGTCCGGATTGGAGGCGGCGATATGCATGGCCACGTCCTTGGCCAATTGCTGAAACTCATCCGTACGGGCGACGAAATCGGTTTCGCAGTTGAGTTCGACCAGCACGCCGATCTTGCCGCCCATGTGGATGTAGGAATGCACCAGGCCTTCCCGCGTTTCGCGGTCCTGCCTCTTGGCCGCTTTCATCGCGCCTTTCTTGCGCAGGATTTCGGTCGCCTTCTGTTCATCGCCGCCCGCCTCGGTAAGCGCCTTTTTACAATCCATCATACCCGCGCCGGTGGCTTTTCTGAGAGCTTGCACAGCGACAGCACTGATTTCCATCCCGACTCCTCGAATTGTTCTATTCACTATCGCTGAACCGGCAACCTGCCCGGCCGGTTGCCTTGGGGGTCCAACCAGCTCCTGCGACCGCGGCCGCCAGGGTTTTACCTGCTCTTGCGGCCCGCTCTGCCCGCTCATTCCTTCTTTTCGCCTGAATCCTTTCCGGCGGAAGATTTGGTTGAGCCTGCGGCTTTGCCGGGTTTACTCCTGGTGGGTCTCTGCGGCTGTTCCGTGGTCCGGCCGCCCTCGGCGGCTTTCATTCTGGCCGGGGCCGCCTCTTTTTTCTCCTTGCCGGGTTCAGCCGCCTTGGCTGGCTGGGGCTTATCCTCTTTAACAGCCTCTTTCTTCGCATCGGTGCCAGGTTTAGCGACGACTTCCGCTGACTTCCTTTCCTCCCTTTTTTCTTCCCTCTGCTCTACCCTTCTCTCCACCCTCTTCTCGAATCTTTTTTCCCCGGCGGCTGGCTCGACCCTGCCGCCCGGTCTTTCTGCGGCGGCGGCTGCCGGCCTGGGAGTAGCTTCCTCTACGGTTCTCTTTCTCTTGGGCCTTCTGCGCGACCGACCGCGGCGCGGCTGTTCTCTCTCCCCCCTCTGCACCGTTTCCACCGGAGCTTCACGCTCTCTCTGTTCGACCTTTTTCCGGGCAAACTCTTCATCGAACTGGCTCTTGCCTTCGAGCACCGCATCGGAGATGGCCTGGGTGATGGTCTTGACCGAACGGATGGCATCATCGTTGCCAGCCACCGGAAAAGTTATTTTTTCCGGATCGGCGTTGGTGTCGATCAGGGCGATGAGGGGAATGCCCAGCTTGTTGGCCTCGGCCACGGCGATCTTCTCCTTCTGGGCATCGACCACGAACATCGCATCGGGGATGTCGGCCAGCATCTTGATTCCTTCGAGGGTTTTCTTCAGCTTGACCAGCTCGCGCTCCAGCGACAGCCCCTCTTTCTTGGCCCGCAACTCGAATTCGCCCTCGTCGCGCATTCTTTCGAGCTCACGCAGGCGGCGGATGTTTTTTTTGATTGTCTGGAAATTTGTCATCATTCCGCCCAGCCAGCGCTCGTTCACGTAAAACATACCGCAGCGTTCGGCCTCATCGCGGATGATGTCCTTGAGCTGCCGCTTGGTACCCACGAAAAGGATGGTGCCGCCCTTGGCGGTTATATCGCGGACCTTGTCGGAAGCCTTCTTGAGGTGGTTCAGCGTCTTTTTCAGGTCGATGATATGGATGCCGTTGCGTTCGGCGAAGATGAACTTCTTCATCTTTGGGTTCCAGCGCCGGGTCTGATGCCCGAAATGCACGCCGGATTCCAGTAATTCCTGAATCGTCGGAAATGCCATCAACTCTCCTTCGCGGGAAGCCAGTTCCCTGCCGGTAACTGACAACGAATTGGCCGTTAATACCTTCCAGCAAACAAACCAACAAAAGACAGAAGCGGTTAGCGCTTGGAGAACTGGAAGCGCTTGCGCGCCTTGGGACGACCGTATTTCTTACGCTCGACCATCCGGGGGTCACGAGTGAGCATGCCGAGCTTGCGCAGGCCGGTGCGATAACTGCTGTCTATCACCACCAGCGCCCGGGCCACCGCCAGCCTGATTGCCCCCGCCTGTCCGGATGGCCCGCCGCCGTCGACCGTGACCTTGACCGAAAACTGCCCGAGCGTTTCGGTGGCGGCAAACGGCTGCTCGATCAACTGCACGTGGCAGGAGCGCGGGAAGTAATCCGCCAGGCTGCGGCCGTTGATACTCCATTCGCCTTTGCCGCGCACGAGGTAAACTCTCGCCACACTGGTCTTGCGGCGTCCTATAGCATGGATATTCTTGCTATCCTTATCCAAAACCATAACCTCCTTGAATTACCGGATCATTCTTTTGCCAAGCGCAATAGAGCCGGCCCCTGGGTTTCCGGTCCCCGCTTCAGCAAAAGGGCGACCGCTCCGCAGTGCCGGCTTCAGATTTCGAGAGGTTCCGGCTGCTGCGCCTCGTGAGGGTGATCCGGCCCGACATAGATTTTCAGTTTCTTGATCTGGCTGTTGCCGAGCTTGGTGTGGGGCACCATGCCCCGGACCGCGTACTGGATCACCCGTTCGGGATGGCTGGCCAGCAGCTTGTCCAGGTGAACGAACCTGGCTCCACCCGGGTAGCCGGTATGGCGGAAATAGTACTTCTGTTCGAGCTTCTTACCGGTGAACTTCACCTTTTTCGCATTAATCACTACCACGAAATCACCGGTGTCGAGATGCGGGGCATAATAGGTCTTTTTCTTTCCCATCAGCACCCTGGCCACCTCGGAGGCCAGCCGGCCCAGGACCTTGTCGGTCGCATCGACCACGTACCATTTCCTGGTGATGTCATTCTTTTTTGTCGCGTAAGTCTGCATTCAGAACCACCCGGCCTGGCAGGCCGACTTTATAGTGCAGCGAAGTGAGGACCGTCCGGCAATCCTCGTAACCTATAAAATAACCTGGGTTTGAATAGCTTTGTAAGGTAATGGGCAGGCAACTGGTTGTCAATAAATTTCTGACACCAGAAAGCCCTCTATTCCCTGCGTGGACGCTTCACCCATTTTTCGAAGGCGGATAACGATGTCACCACCCGGAATACGTTCTCCTCGGGATAGCCGGGGGCATCGGCGCGGCGTCTGACGATTTCGACGGCGAAGTCGATCAGGCCGTTATTGGCGCCGAAATAGCTGCCGGTGCCCAGGCTGAATGTCTTTTCGGTCACGGCGGCGCCTGCGGCCTTGTAAGGGTAGGCCACGTAGCTGTATCCGGCCCGCAGTGGCAGACTGCGGTACCACGGCCTTCCCTCGCTTCTGTCCGGCAGCATCTCGAAGCCCAAACACCAGCGCCACTGGTTGTCGGCCGAGATGGGGCTGGTGAGCTGCAGATTACCGCCTTTCCAGCCCTCGTACTCCACGTCCGCCGCCAGCACGAAGCGGTTGCTGAAATTACGGCTGGCGCCGAGTCGCCAGACGAGCGGGTAATCCAGCTCGTAGCGGTCCTGGACCACCTGCTGGTTGAAAACCGATCCTTCGCGATAGATCAGCACGCGTTTCACTTCCGCACTGTGCGGCGGTACGAGCGAAAAGCCCAGGTTGGTGCCGCTGAAGGAGCCGAAAAAGCCGAACGAGGGCCGGATGAACGAGTACTCGTCCCTGAAGGATTCGCTGCTGTTGACGTAGTTGAAGTCATTGAACTCGAGACGGTGGCGGAAAGTGGTCCGTCCGATCATCCAGTCCAGGCCGAAGCCGAGAGCGAAGTGGCTGCCCAGCGGCCGGGCGATGGTGAATCGGCTCACGTAAATCCCCCCGCTGGAAGAGACACTCCTGCCAATCTGGTTGGGGAGACCGGCCACCTGAAGGGTGTCGCTGTACTTCCAGCTCATGTCCCGCCACTGGTAGATGCCCCAGCTCACGACGAACTTATCGTAGGATGGAAAGATGCCGCGGAAACCGAGAAACCCCGTGGAACGCAGGTTGTATTCGCCGGTATCGTCCTTGAGCGTCCGGTAGTCCTGGGCCATCGAGCCGCTGAACCCAGCCCGCCAGAAATTGACGGTGCGGGCGGGATTGGTCTGCGAGAAATCTTCACCGCCAATCGCGGCCGAGACTCCACCCATGGACCGGCTGCGGGCATCTCCCGGCGAGACCGGCACTCCCAGATGAGCCGCACCGAACTGGCTTTCCGCCGTCAATCTTCCGGCCGCCGCGAAAGCCAGTGCGGTAAGGATAAGCGAAGCTGTTTTTATTCTGCCCAACATATCATTCATTCGCTGAGTTTCAGACCGATCAGCGGCCGCTGCCTTTGGGCCTGGCCGCCTCCGGCGCATCGGTATAAAGCACTTCCAGCCGGGGCCGGAGCGATTCGTCCGGCCAATCGGCAGGGTAGATTTCGGCGAAACCGACAAAATTGATGCTGCTGCTGGTCAGGACCAGGTAGCTCCCGGCGGCGGCAGTATCTGCGGAGACCAGTTTCTGTAAAGCGAGAGTCACGTCCACTGTAAGATTGCTGGTGCCGGAGCCGAAACGCTGCGGGAGGAGCGCCTCGGTGGACGAGGGCCTGGTGAAGGCCGACTCTCCGGCCACGAAGCTCGTTACCTGAAAAGTATCAACGAAGGCAGTACTGTAAAGAGAGAGGAGGAGACGGGCCTGGTTGATCGTGGCGTAAGGCGGTATCCCTGCGATGTCGTACTGGAAGAAAACCTGGCTGGCCGGCACTTCGCCCACTCGCAGCATTCCGATGGTGGTGGTACCAGAATAACTGGAGATAGTGGCATCCTTCAGTGCGCTCCGCTCGATAATGCTGAACGTGGTGCCTCCGGACAGCCGGTAGATGATATCCAGACGGCTCGACACGGTCGCAGTGATATCTAATTCCCGGGCCTGCAGCGATACCCAGCCCTCGCCGCCGGTGGGCACGATTTCCATCTGCAGATAGTTGGAGCCGGGAGCCAGCCTGGAATCCAACTGGAGCGAATCGAGCTTGACCGACACCGTATCCACGCTCAGGCTGTCCAGCATCACGCCATCGTAGCTGAAGCTGCCGAGGACCTGCGGATCGTAATCTCCGCCCGGATTCGACCAGCGAACCGCCTTGGCGGCATTCTCCCAAGTAACCTCTAATTCTTCGAAGTCCCGGTCGAGCAGATGGATGGAGAATTCGAGCGGAGGCTGGCCGCCAATCCGGCGGGGGTACAGGGTCAGCACTCCTCCCACCACTTCGGTGCTCTCCGGCAGTTCGATCAGGAAGGTCAGCAGCGCGCGCATCCGGAAATCGCCGCTGTTGCCCGCCGCCACCACCGCATTGTCACCCTTGTTCGCCGCTTCCCCCTCGACACTAACCACCCGCACGGCCCGGTCGAATGACAGCGACTGCGGATTGCCGCCGATGTTCCCCTCCGGGATCAGGATCAGTCCGGCGCTGTTGTCGGTCTGCTCCGAACAGGCAGCCGCCAGGATAATCAGCCCCGCCATGACTTGCAAGCGGAAGGTTCGGAAAGGAACTAAAGCGGAGCGCTCTCGGGAGTTTAGCGATTTGAACGTTTTCAAAATCTTGATCCGCAACCAGAATTAGATTTTTCGCATTAAAAAAATTCCTCCCTTCAGCGGCCAACGGGAGGAAAATGCTTGTGAACCCGACCTCGGCAGGCTGCCAATATAATACAAAGCCGCGCCTTGAGAAAGGCTTTCACATTCAGGCCGGACCGGACGGCGTTGCATGGGCTGCTGAGAGTATTACAGCGGCAGAGGGAAGATAGTTCCAAGGGAGCAAAAGGAAGAGCGTTCGGCCCGGCTTACCTGATAGTGAAACCGGCAAAACCGAGAAAAGAGATGGACATCAGGCCGGCGCAGATCAGGGCGATCGGGATACCGCGGAATACGCCGGGGATCCGGGCCAGCTCGATGCGTTCGCGGATACCGGCCATCAACAGCAGCGCCAGGGTAAAGCCGATCCCCCCGCTGCAGCCCTGCACCAGCGCCTCCATCAAGGTCAGCTTATCCTCGATGTTCAGCACAGCCACGCCGAGGATGGCGCAGTTGGTGGTGATCAGCGGCAGATAAATCCCCAGGGCCTGGTAGAGCGCCGGAGTGAGCTTATTCATCACCATTTCCACGAACTGCACCAGGGCCGCGATTACCAGAATGAATACGATGGTGCTCAGGAAAGTGATACCAAAGCGGGCGAGAATCAGGTGATAGAGCGGCCAGGTGACGAAGGAGGCGATAGTCATGACGAAAATCACGGCCATCCCCATGCCGAACGCACTCGAAAGGTTGCGGCTCACTCCGAGGAACGGGCAGAGGCCCAGAAAACGCGAAAGCACAAAGTTATTGATGAAGATCGTGGCGATCACGATCACGAAGAGTGCGTCGAAATTCACTTCGAAGCCCTCCTGGCATCCATGAAGTTGAAACCGGCAAGCAGCATGGCCAACGCGATAAATCCTCCCGGCGGGAGGATGAAAATCAGCACCGGCCGGAAGCTCGCGGGAGCCACCGTCAGCCCGAGGATAGAACCGGAACCCAATAGCTCGCGAACCGAACCGATCACGCAGAGTACGATCGTGAAGCCCAATCCCATACCCAGGGCATCCAGCAATGAATAGCCCACTCCATACTTGCTGGCAAACGCCTCGGCCCGGCCCAGGATAATACAGTTGACCACGATCAGCGGGATGAAAATTCCGAGTGCGCGATGAAGTTCCGGCGTATAGGCATGCATCACCAGGTCCACTATCGTGACGAAGGTGGCGATCACCACGATAAAGGCCGGGATCCTGATCTTGTTCGGGATCGCCTTGCGCAGCAGCGAGATCACCAGATTCGATCCCAGCAGCACGAAGGTCGCGGCCAGG